>NZ_JBDJLM010000036.1:0-51301 GCF_039673365.1 Pseudomonas sp. TWI923
GAATTGCTTGATTCAATTTGTTAAAGAGCGTTTGGTTAAGAGCTTTTCGTCTCAACCGAGGCGCGCATTCTACGCTTTCCTCATTTGCTGTCAAGCGTTTATTTTGAAGTTCTTTCCGAGAAACTCGTTTAGCTTCAACCGCTTAACTCGCTGCGATCTCTCGTAGCGGGAGGCGAATCATACAGCGTTACAACCTGCTGTCAACCACCTTTTTTCACCGCTGCCGATCGTGAGACCGAAACGCTTCCGTAGCTTTCGATTCGCTTAACTCATTGAATTTCAAGGAGTTTTTCGTTCCGTTGTCGCTGGAAGTGGGGCGCATTATAAGAGGATCTGAAACCCCGTCAACCTTTAATTTCATGAAACTGAAATAAAGAGGTAACACCAAGCCCGCAACGCCCCTGCTCGCACAAGAGATAACCTTCCCTTGCACATCCCACCGCAAAATGCGCACTATATTGCTCACCCCGCCGTACAACCATGGACCCTCCCCCTACAATGAACACCCCCCAACGCAGCCTGGCCGCCACCCTGTTCCCCATCGGCCTGCTGCTGATCGCCATGGCTTCCATCCAATCCGGCGCCTCGCTGGCCAAAAGCATGTTCCCTGTCGTAGGCGCACAAGGTACCACCACCCTGCGCCTGATCTTCGCCAGCATCATCATGCTATTGCTGCTGCGCCCCTGGCGAGCACGATTGGACGCCAGCACTCTGCGCAGCGTGATCATCTATGGCATGGCCTTGGGCGGAATGAATTTCCTCTTCTATATGTCACTGCGCAGCGTGCCCTTGGGGATCGCCGTGGCGCTCGAATTCACCGGCCCACTGGCCGTAGCACTATGGGCCTCGCGCCGGGCGCTGGACTTTGTCTGGATTGGCCTGGCGGTAGTTGGCCTGCTGTTGCTGATCCCCGTCGGCCAGTCCGGCGCCAGCATCGACCTGTTGGGTGCCGGCTATGCACTGGGGGCAGGCGTATGTTGGGCGCTCTACATTCTATATGGCCAGCGCGCGGGCGCCGAAAATGGCATCCAGACTGCCGCACTGGGGGTGGTCATCGCCGCGCTGTTCGTTGCCCCCATCGGCATCGTCCATGCCGGCAGCGCACTGCTCACACCGGCTTTGCTACCTGTGGCACTGGGCGTCGCGATTTTGTCGACAGCGCTCCCCTATAGCCTGGAAATGGTCGCTCTGACCCGCATGCCCGCACGTACATTCGGCACCTTGATGAGCATTGAACCGGCATTCGGTGCCCTGTCAGGCTTGCTGTTCCTGGGCGAGAAACTCACCACCTGGCAATGGCTGGCGATCCTCGCCATCATCACCGCATCGGTCGGTGCAACACTGTCGATGAGACGAGAAACAGCACCCGCCGTGGCCGCCGACTGATTTGAGAAATATTTGCATTTAAAACATGCCTGGCCTTGTACCGCTCTCGTCGGCTGATTAAGCTGTCACAAAATCATAATCAAGACGCTATCTACTTGGCTGCAAAAGGACGCAGGGGAATCTCAGGGAAGACTCGAAGCGCTGACGACAGGCCCAGGTATGTAACCGGGCCCGCATAAGGACAGGAATGAAACGTATTTTTCTCATCCTGGCCATCTTGGCCATTGCTGGATGTGCCGCGACTGCCAAGACCGAGGTGAAGCGGGGGAAAAAGGGCATGCACATCAACTGCTCGGGGCTCTCTTCGTCGTGGGACAAGTGCTACAGCAAAGCCGCTAGCGCCTGTAGCAGCAAAGGCTACAAAGTCATCGCCCGCTCTGGCGACAGCGATGAAGAGCCCGGCGACTATATCTTCGGCATCAACCCCGCCGGCTATACCAGCCGCAGCATGATCGTGATCTGCAAGTAGATATGAAAAGGGCAGCCTCCGGGCTGCCCTTTTCGTTGCTGTCAGATCGGTGAGGTGCGCTGCTTCAGCCACTCCAGCGCATCACCCTGGAGCAGCGGCGATAGCCGCTCCCGCACGGTCTCGTGATAGCGATCGAGCCAGGCGATATCCTCGCTGCTCAGCCCTTCGCGCAACAGGCAGCGAGTATCGATCGGGCACAAGGTCAAGGTTTCGAATTCGAGGAAATCACCGAACGCACTGCTGCCTGCCTCGCGATTGACCACCAGGTTCTCGATCCGCACCCCCCACTGTCCCGGTCGATAAGTGCCAGGCTCGATCGAGCTGATCATCCCCGGCTGCATCGCCGTCTGTGGCATGGCCGCCGCCTGGTAGGCAATCACCTGCGGCCCTTCGTGCACATTCATGAAGTAGCCCACACCATGGCCGGTGCCATGCCCATAATCGACTTGGTCGGCCCAGATCGGCGCCCGCGCGATGGCGTCGAGCAAAGGTGAAAGAATGCCGCGCGGGAACTTCGCCCGCGACAGCGCGATCATGCCCTTGAGCACCCGCGTGCAATCGGCCTTCTGTTCATGGTTGGGCTCACCGATGGGCACCATCCGCGTGATGTCTGTGGTGCCACCCAGGTACTGGCCACCGGAATCGATCAACAGCAGGCCATTCCCCTCAACAATCGCATGCGATTGATGAGTGGCATGGTAATGGGGCATTGCACCGTTGGCGTTGTAGGCCGCAATGGTCGAGAAGCTCAACGATACGAAGCCAGGCCGCCGGGCACGCGCCTCGCTCAGTTTCTCGTCGATGGTCAGCTCGGTAATCTCCTGCTGCCCCTGATGGGCTTCGAACCAGGCAAAGAATTCGCACAGCGCCGCGCCGTCCTGCTCCATGGCCTTGCGAATGTGAACAAGATCCCCCTCCCCCTTGCGCGACTTGCTCAAGGTCGTGGGATTGATGGCTTCAATCAGCCTCACCTCGTTCGCAAGATGGTCCAGCAAACCACAGGTGACACGCGCCGGGTCCACCATCAAACTGCTTTCAGCGGGGATTGCCGCCAGCGCGCTGCGCACCTCGGTGTAGTCGCACACTTCGATGTGGTCGGCCTTCAGTACCTGGCTCAGATGCTCATCGACCTTGTCCTTGCCTACGAACAGGTAGGCATTGTCCTGACCGATCAATGCAAATGAGACAAACACCGGATTGTAGGAAACATCGCTGCCACGCAGGTTGAACAGCCAGGCAATGTCATCGAGCGTGGCAATAAAATGCCAATCAGCGCCCTTGTCCTGCAGCGTGCGACGCAGCTCGGCAAGCTTTTGCGCACGATTGACCGTGGCGTGCGGCGCCAAGTGCTGGTACACCGGATTACCCGGCAAGGGCGGCCGGTCAGTCCAGACCAGCTCAAACAAATCAAGATCGGTTCGCAGGCTCACACCTCGGGCCTGCAAGCGCTCGTTCAGTTGACGCGCCGAAGCCAAAGCCATCACCGCGCCGTCCACGGCAACCGTGCCCTGAACATGCTCGCCCAACCACTCAAGCGCCCCCGGCTGCCCGGGCCGCAGCTTCATCAGTTCGATACCGCTACCCGCCAGCTCTTTATCCGCCTGCTCCCAATAACGGCTGTCAGCCCACACCCCGGCGAAGTCCGCAGTCACCACCAGCGTGCCCACCGAACCGTAGAAACCGGACAACCATTGCCGCCCCTGCCAATGGCCCGGCAGGTATTCGGACAAATGCGGGTCGGCGGAAGGTACCAAAAGGGCATCGACCCCCTCGCGGGCCATGACCTGACGCACTCGGGCCAGACGCGCCGGTACGGATTCCTGAAGGGGGGACTGACTGTTCATGCGCACTCCTGCGGACACATCTCGACTGATCCAGGCCATCGATAATGGAACAGGCGGCCACCGCCCGCAATCTTCAAGACCGGAACAGGGCCAGGATTGCCCCATGCGCCGTGCAAACCGCCGATCAATCCCGCTGAACTTTACCCCGCAGATGCCTTCACAGCCCATACACACTTCAGTGCACGCGAGGCCCCCATGCCCCACTCCCGCGAGCCGAAAACCGCTGTCGCACTGCTCGACACCCGCGAGCACACTTCGGACCACGAACACGCCGTCCAGCTCAAGCTGGCCGACTGCCTTGCACAGTTGCTGAACCTGCCGCGAGCCCAACTCGACCAGCCACCAACCGAGCATGCCCACTACTATTACCTGGCCACCGACACCCTGATCGACCCGGCACGCTACGCACCACTGGGCATCCACAGCGAACGCGACTTGTTCGGCGGTTTGGTCAGCCACCCCTACATGGCCACCAAGGCCATCTCCCATCCCCTGCCCGCCGGGGCAAGCTTCCCGCCGGGCTGGACCAATGCGTTCGCCCAGGATGCCAGCAACGCCTTGCTGCGGGGCTACACAGTCTTCAGCAAGAACGACGCGCGCCGTGCCGCCGACTTGCTACTTGCCGAAGGCCGAATTCGCATCAAGCCAGTGCTGGCCTGCGCCGGTCGTGGCCAACAGGTCATCACCCGGCTTGAAGCATTGGAAACACTGCTGCAGCCGATGGACGAGCAACAGCTCGCCGTATGGGGCCTGGTGCTGGAAGAAGACCTGAGCGACGTCGAGACCTTCAGCGTCGGCCAGGTTCGTGTGGCCGGGCTCACCCTGAGCTACCACGGCACACAGCAGCTCACCCACGACCACGCCGGCACCGAGGTGTACGGTGGCTCCGACCTGCACGTAGTGCGCGGCGACTACCAGCAACTGCTGCAGTTGCCGCTGGAAGACCATCTGCGGCTGGCCATCAACCAGGCCATGGCCTACGAGCAGGCTGCCGAACGCCACTTCCCTGGCTTCATCGCCTCGCGACGCAACTACGACATCGCCCGCGGCACCGACCCGCACGGCCACCTGCGCAGCGGCGTGCTGGAGCAATCGTGGCGCCCAGGCGGGGCCAGCAGCGCGGAGATTCTCGCGTTGCAGGCCTTCGCCGACGACCCGGCCCTGCAACAAGTGCGCGCATCAACCCACGAAGTGTTCGGCGAAGCCCAACTTCCGGCCGACGCCACGCTCTTCTATCAGGGGCATGACAGTGAACTGGGACAACTCAGCAAATATGCACGGATCCGCGACCATGACCATCGAAAGTGAAACCATCGAACTGGCCGTCGAAGGTGAATGCATCGCCGGCACCTTGGTCAGCCCCGGCAGCAAGATGCCGGGCATCCTCTTCGTCCACGGCTGGGGTGGCAGCCAGCAGCGCGACCTGGCGCGGGCCCGACAGATTACCGGGCTGGGTTGCGTGTGCATGACCTTCGACCTGCGCGGCCACGAGAAGACGCAAAGCCAGCGCCTGACCGTCACCCGCGAGCAGAACCTCGCCGACCTGCTGGCCGCCTACGACCGCCTCGCCAACCACCCCGCCGTCGACCCCGCCGCCATGGCCGTCATCGGCAGCAGTTATGGCGGCTACCTGGCTACCCTGCTCACCCGCCACCGAGCGGTGAAATGGTTGGCGCTGAGGGTGCCGGCACTGTACTGGGACGATGAATGGAACAGCCCCAAGCAGGCACTGGACCGTCAACGCCTCAACGCCTATCGCCTGCGCGCCTTGAGCCCGGCCGACAACAGCGCCCTTGCCGCCTGCGCGGAATTCGCCGGCGATGTGCTGCTGGTGGAGTCCGAACAGGACGACTATGTACCGCACAGCACCCTGATGAGCTACCGCTCGGCGTTCGTCAGCGCACATTCGCTGACTCACCGCACCGTCGATGGCGCCGATCACGCGCTATCGAGCGAAGAGAGCCAGAAAGCCTACAGCGCGATGCTGAGCGCATGGGTCAGCGAGATGGTCATCGGCGCGCGCCTGGACCGCTACCCACATTACGCGCCCTGGTACGCCTGAGCCTCGCCGACCTGGCAGTGAAGGCCGCCATCCGCACCGCGCACCAGGCTGCGCAAGGTCTGGTAGGCCGCGAAGTTAACGCTGCGGGCCTGGTGCTGACGCAACAGCTCGAGGAACGGCTCCTCGACGAAGCTGCTAGCGGCGGCCGCCCATGCAACCCGCGACTGCCATTGCAGGTATTGGAGCACCCGACAGCCGTCATCACTGGCCTGGATGCTGACGCCCTGCAAACCGTCACAGCGTTGCGCCAATTGCTCGCTGCGCACAACCAGGGCCTGGGCCAGCGGCTGCTGATGCCCGGGCGGGACGTCGTATTCGATCATCTGGGTGAACCACAGGGAATGGGCATTTAGCACCATGGACTGTCTCCTTGCTTGGGCCACTAGCAGCCTATTGGCGCGCAGGTTAAAACCTCCAGTTAACTCAAGGTCAAGGACTTTCTCGTTTAAGGCGCCCTCCCCGGAACGGCGTGCCACCGCGCAACAAGCAGGGTCGGCTGATCCTCACTCACTGCCAACCGAAAACCGCCGCCGGTAATCACTGGGGGTCATACCGGTGAGGCGCTGGAACACCTTGCGAAAGGCGCCGGGGTCCTGATAGCCGACGCCCCAGGCGATCTGGTCGACACTGCGCCGGGTGAACTCCAGCAGCCGACAGGCGCGGCCAACCCGCACTTGCTGGGCATACTCGGTGGGCCGCAGGCCGGTGGCGGCGCGAAAGCGTCGCAGGAAAGTGCGCGGTTCAAGCCCGGCACAGCGGGCCATGTCGGCCAGGCCGGCGACGCGAGCCTGCTCGCCCTGCAACCAATGCTGCACCCGCAGCACCGCCTCGTCGCCATGTTCCAGCCGCGGGGTGAACAGCGCCCCCGGCACAGGCGCCGGTGCCGGCTCCACCGCCAGGTAGCGTGCGGTCTCACGGGCCAGGGTGTGGCCAAGGAAGCGCTCGATCAGGTGCAGCCCCAGGTCGGTCCAGGCCATCAGACCAGCGGACGTGACGATATCGCCATCGTCCAGCAGTGGCTGGCTGGTCGCCACACGCACTTTGGGGAAGCGCTCGCTCAGGGCCTGGGCGTAGTTCCAGTGGGTGCAGGCCGAACGCCCGTCGAGCAGGCCGCTGCCCGCTATCAGGAACACCCCGATGCACACCGAGGCCAGCACCGTCCCCTGGCCATGCAAGTCGCAGAGTGCGGGGCGATGAGCGGCCAGCAGTTCGCCGGAAGGCGTCGCAGCAAGGCTGGGGGGAATCAACATAGCCCGTGGTGCATGCCCGGCCTGCGGCAGGCTGTCGTGAATGACCTGCAGTTGCCCAGCGGCATCGAGCTGCCAGTGGCTGACACGCAGCAGCGGCAACTGGTGTTCACCCAGTTCGGCCGCCACCCGGTTGGCCACCGTGAACAGGTCGGTCAAACCATGCACCGCCGCACTCTGGGCACCTGGGTACAGCAGCACGCCAATTTCCAGGCTGTCAGTTTTTGCCGTCATTGTGTCGCTCGCGCCAATCCTCGATCCGATCGTTCAAGCCTATAACTATCAGCAGTTCATCACTACTGCCGAAGGAGGCACCATGAGCAAGCAGGCACTGATCATCATCGACATCCAGAACGACTACTTCCCGGGTGGTAAATGGACCCTCGACGGCGCCGAGGCTGCCGCCGACAACGCCGCCCGGCTGCTTGACGCTGCGCGTAAACGGGGCGACCTGGTGGTTCACGTGCGTCACGAGTTCGACAGCAGCGACGCCCCCTTCTTCACCCCAGGCTCGGCCGGCGCACGGATTCATCACAAGGTCGAACCTGCCAACAACGAGGCCGTGGTGCTCAAGCACAAGGTCAACAGCTTCCGCGACACCAACCTGAAGGCGCTGCTCGACCAACACGATGTCAAGGCGCTGACCATCGCCGGCAGCATGAGCCATATGTGTGTCGATGCCGCCACCCGGGCGGCCGCAGACTACGGCTATGACGTCACCGTGGCCCATGACGCCTGCGCCACCCTGCCACTGGCCTTCGACGGCAAGCAGGTGCCAGCCGCCGAGGTGCACGCCTCGGCGATGGCCGCACTGGCCTTCGCCTACGCCAAGGTGGTCAGCACCGACGAACTGCTCAAGGGTTGACCGCTCAGATCACCACATTGCGCACGAAGCGCACGGCCAGTTGGCCATCGTTGCGATAGGCATAGCGGCAGTTGCTGGGGAACACATGGAACTGGCCGGTCATCAGGTGGTGCTCGACGCCTTCAATGACCAGCGTCAGCTGCCCTTCGGCGACGTAGATCTGTTCGCTCCAACCCGCCGCGTCGGCCTCGCTGGTGTAGCACTCGCCGGGCGCCAGGGTCCACTCCCACAGCTCTGCCTCGCGCCGGGCCGGGCTGCTGCCCAGCAGCACCGCCCGGCTACCGGGGTGTTCACCGGCCCAGGCCAACTCGTCGATGCGGCTCGGGTCGCGTTGGTCGGGCGCCTGGATCAGCGTGCTGAAAGCCACACCCAACGCCTCGGCAATCAGGTCGAGGGTGGTCAGGCTGACATTCTTCTCGCCGGCCTCGATGGCCACCAGCATTCGCCGGCTGACCCCGGAACGCTCGGCCAGGGCCGCCTGGCTGAGGCCGGCGTCGCCCCGCAGGCGGCGAACATTCTGGCTGACATGCTGCAACACCGAGGCACGGTGTTCGGTTTCTTTGTGCACTATATTGCTCACTAACAGGGGTTGCGCAGTATACTGCCCACTTTGCGGCGGATTGTGCGCCGCCCCTGCCGAGCACGCAAGCCCATGAACCAAGCCACCTACAGCAAGCCCGCCGCCTCCTTCCGCCTGAGCAAGGCCGAGTTGGTGCTGGTATTCATCACCATGCTCTGGGGTGGCACCTTCCTGATCGTGCATACGGTCATGAGCGTCAGCGGGCCGATGTTCTTCGTCGGCCTGCGCTTCGCCGCCGCCGCGTTGTTCGTCGGCCTGGTGTCGGCGCGTTCGCTGCCTGGGCTGACCTTCACCGAACTCAAGGCCGGCATGCTCATCGGCGTGTCGATCATGCTCGGCTACGGCTTGCAGACCATGGGCCTGCAGACCATCAGCAGCAGCCAGTCGGCGTTCATCACCGCGCTGTACGTGCCCTTCGTGCCACTGCTGCAATGGCTGGTGCTGGGGCGCCGCCCAGGGCTGATGCCGAGCCTGGGCATCTGCCTGGCCTTCGCCGGCCTGATGCTGCTGGCCGGCCCCGAAGGCGGCAGCTTGCACTTCAGCGAAGGCGAGCTGGTGACGCTGGTCAGCGCCGTGGCGATTGCCGGCGAGATCATCCTGATCAGCCGTTATGCCGGCAAGGTCGATGTGCGCCGGGTCACCGTGGTGCAACTGGCGACTGCCTCGGCGCTGGCATTCCTGATGATCGTGCCGACCCAGGAGCCGCTCCCCGACTTCTCCTGGTTGCTGCTGGTCAGCGCCGTAGGCCTGGGTGCCATGAGCGCGGTGATCCAGGTGGCGATGAACTGGGCGCAGCAGTCGGTTTCGCCCACCCGCGCCACCTTGATCTATGCCGGCGAGCCGGTGTGGGCCGGCGTTGTCGGGCGCATTGCCGGCGAGCGCCTGCCGGGGGTAGCGCTGATCGGCGGGCTGCTGATCGTGCTGGCGGTGGTGGTAAGCGAGCTGAAGATCCGGCGCAGCGACGAGGCCACCGCATTGCAGGACGATGACGAGCGTCAACGTGAAGCCGGGCTGTGATGCGGCCAACACCCGCTATGCTTTGTAAAGAACTGTTATAAAAAAACAGCTTGTCACAGCACATTTGTAGGATCCTGCAACCGCTTGCGTGTTGGTGATACACACCCCGGCACGTATGATCCTTGGCAAACTTCTCAGAACAGAACGCTATGTCATTGATTGTGCTATTGCTTCTGCCCTTCGTTGGCAGTTGCCTGGCGGCTGTCCTGCCGCACAACGCACGCAACGCAGAGTCCATTCTCGCCGGGCTCGTCGCCCTGGTCGGCACCGTCCAGGTGGCGTTGCTGTACCCCCAGATCGCCGACGGCGGCGTCATTCGCGAGGATCTGCTGTGGCTGCCCAGCCTGGGCATGAACCTGGTGCTGCGCATGGACGGCTTCGCCTGGCTGTTCAGCTTGCTGGTGCTGGGCATCGGCACCCTGGTGTCGCTCTACGCGCGCTACTACATGTCGCCCCAGGACCCGGTGCCGCGCTTCTTCGCCTTCTTCCTGGCGTTCATGGGCGCCATGCTCGGCCTGGTGATTTCCGGCAACCTGATCCAGCTGGTGTTCTTCTGGGAACTCACCAGCCTGTTCTCCTTCCTGCTGATCGGCTACTGGCACCACCGCGCCGACGCCCGCCGCGGCGCCTACATGGCGCTGATGGTCACCGGTGCCGGCGGCTTGTGCCTGCTGGTCGGGGCCCTGCTGCTCGGCCATGTGGTCGGCAGCTACGACCTGGACAAGGTCCTGGCTGCCGGCGACACCATCCGCCAGCATGCGCTGTACCCGGTGCTGCTGCCCCTGATCCTGATCGGCGCCCTGAGCAAGAGCGCGCAATTTCCCTTCCAGTTCTGGCTGCCCCACGCCATGGCGGCGCCCACCCCGGTCTCGGCTTACCTGCACTCGGCGACCATGGTCAAGGCCGGGGTGTTTCTGTTGGCCCGGCTATGGCCGGTGCTGTCGGGCAGCGAAGAATGGTTCTGGATCGTCGGCGGTGCCGGCGCCGCCACCCTGTTGCTCGGCGCCTTCGCCGCGATGTTCCAGAACGACCTCAAGGGCCTGCTGGCCTACTCGACCATCAGCCACCTGGGCCTGATCACCCTGCTGCTGGGCCTGAACAGCCCGCTGGCCGCAGTGGCCGCGGTGTTCCACATTCTCAACCACGCCACCTTCAAAGCCTCGCTGTTCATGGCCGCCGGGATCATCGACCACGAAAGCGGCACCCGTGACATCCGCCGCTTGAGCGGCCTGTTCCGCATGGTGCCGTTCACCGCCACCCTGGCGATGGTCGCCAGCGCCTCGATGGCCGGCGTGCCGTTGATGAACGGCTTCCTGTCCAAGGAAATGTTCTTCGCCGAGACCGTGTTCATCAGTTCAACCGCTTGGGTCGAGGCCGCCCTGCCGGTGATCGCCACCCTGGCCGGCACCTTCAGCGTGGCCTATGCGCTGCGCTTCACCGTCGACGTGTTCTTCGGGCCTAAGGCAGAGGACCTGCCGCACACGCCCCACGAGCCACCGCGCTGGATGCGCGCACCGGTCGAGCTGCTGGTGCTCACCTGCCTGGTGGTCGGCATCTTCCCGGCGCAATCGGTCGGCCCGCTGCTGGCCGCCGCCGCCCTGCCAGTGGTCGGTGGCACCCTGCCGGAGTACAGCCTGGCCGTCTGGCACGGCTGGAACGCACCGCTGATGATGAGCCTGATCGCCATGTGCGGCGGCATCCTCCTCTACCTGCTGCTGCGCAAGCAATTACAACGTGGCCGCTTCGCCAAGCCACCGCTGATCGGCCGTTTCAACGGCAAGCGCCTGTTCGAGCAGGGCCTGGTGCACCTGATGTTGCTGGCCCGGCACATCGAGCGGTTGCTGACCACCCGCCGCCTGCAGACCCAACTGTTCATGCTGGTGCTGGCGGCCTTCATCGCTGGCCTCATGCCCTTGCTGTACAACGGCCTGAGCTGGGGCGACCGGCCGAAAATCCCCGGTTCAGGGGTGTTCGTCGCACTGTGGCTGATCGCCATCGCCTGCGCCATCGGCGCCGCCTACCAGGCCAAGTACCACCGCCTCGCGGCGCTGATCATGGTCAGCGTCTGCGGCCTGATGACCTGCATCACTTTCGTCTGGTTCTCCGCCCCCGACCTTGCACTCACGCAATTGGCGGTCGAGGTGGTGACCACCGTCCTGCTGCTGCTCGGCCTGCGCTGGCTGCCCCGGCGTATCGAAGGCGTATCGCCACTGCCCGGCAGCCAGGACCGCGCACGCCTGCGTCGCCTGCGCGACCTGGTGCTGGCGGTGCTGGTCGGTGGCGGCATGGCGCTGTTGTCGTACGCCATGCTCACCCGCCCCACGCCCAACGACATCTCCTCGTTCTACCTCAGCCGGGCCCTGCCGCAAGGCGGTGGCACCAATGTGGTCAACGTGATGCTGGTGGACTTCCGCGGCTTCGACACCCTCGGCGAGATCACCGTGCTGGTGGCCGTGGCACTCACCGTGTTCGCCCTGCTGCGCCGCTTCCGCCCGCCCAAGGAGAGCATGCAGCTGCCTGCCCAGCAGCGCCAGCTGGCGCCGGACGTGGTCACCGACCTGGTCAACCCGCGTCACGCCACCGACACCGCGCTGGGCTTCATGATGGTGCCGGCCGCCCTGGTGCGTCTGCTGCTGCCGATCGCACTGCTGGTGTCGATGTACCTGTTCATGCGTGGCCACAACCAGCCGGGCGGCGGTTTTGTCGCCGGCCTGGTCATGTCCGTGGCGTTCATCCTGCAGTACATGGTCGCCGGCACTCAATGGGTGGAGGCGCAGATGAGCCTGCGTCCGCTGCGCTGGATGGGCACCGGCCTGCTTTGCGCCACCCTCACCGGGGCGGGCGCCATCGGCCTGGGCTACCCGTTCCTGACCACCCACACCGCCCATCTGCACCTGCCGCTGCTGGGTGACGTGCACGTGGCCAGCGCGTTGTTCTTCGACATCGGCGTATTCACCGTGGTGGTCGGCTCGACACTGCTCATCCTCACCGCGCTGGCGCACCAGTCGGTGCGTGCCTATCGCCCGGGCAATCCCGGCAAAACCAGCCAAGCAGGAGCCGCCTGATGGAAGAAGTCATTGCAGTCGCCATCGGCGTGCTGGCCGCCTCGGGGGTGTGGTTGATCCTGCGCCCGCGCACCTACCAGGTGATCATGGGCCTGTGCCTGCTGTCCTACGGGGTCAACCTGTTCATCTTCAGCATGGGCAGCCTGTTCATCGGCAAGGAGCCGATCATCAAGGACGGCGTCACCCAGGACCTGTTGCACTACACCGACCCGCTGCCCCAGGCGCTGGTGCTCACCGCCATCGTCATCAGCTTCGCCATGACCGCACTGTTCCTCGTGGTACTGCTGGCCTCGCGTGGTCTGACCGGCACCGACCATGTGGACGGTCGGGAGCGTGACGAATGAGTGGGATGAACCAATTGATCATCGCGCCGATCCTGCTGCCGCTGGTGACCGCGGCGCTGATGCTGCTGATCGGCGAGAAGCACCGCTGGCTGAAGGCGCGGCTGAACCTGCTGTCGACCTTCACAGGCCTTGCCATCGCCGTCAGCCTGCTGATGTGGGTGCGCACCCAGGGCCAGGCCGAGTCCATTGGCGTGTACCTGCCGGGCAACTGGCCGGCGCCGTTCGGCATCGCCCTGGTGGTGGACCACCTGTCGGCGCTGCTGCTGGTATTGACCGGTATCGTCGGCAGCAGCGCGCTGTTGTTCGCCCGGGCCCGCTGGGACAGCGCCGGGGCCAGCTTCCACGCCCTGTTCCAGATCCAGCTGATGGGCCTGTACGGCGCCTTCCTGACCGCCGACCTGTTCAACCTGTTCGTGTTCTTCGAGGTGCTGCTGGCGGCCTCCTACGGCCTGCTGCTGCATGGTTCGGGGCGCGCGCGAGTGCGGGCCGGGCTGCATTACATCGCCATCAACCTGTTTGCCTCGTCGCTGTTCCTGGTTGGCGCCGCCATGCTTTATGGCGTCACCGGCACCCTGAACATGGCCGACCTGGCGCTCAAGGTGCCGCTGGTGCCAGAAGCTGATCGCGGCCTGCTGCATGCGGGCGCTGCCATTCTCGCCATGGCCTTCCTGGCCAAGGCCGGGATCTGGCCGTTGAACTTCTGGCTGGTACCGGCCTACTCCTCGGCCAGCGCCCCCGTGGCGGCGCTGTTCGCGATCATGACCAAGGTCGGGCTGTATGCCGTGCTGCGCCTGTGGAGCCTGCTGTTCTCCGGGCAGGCCGGCGCCTCGGCGAACTTCGGCGGCGAGTGGCTGGTGTATGGCGGCCTGGCGACGCTGGCAGTGGCTGCAGCGTCGATCCTTGCCGCCCAGCGCCTGGAGCGGCTGGCGGCGCTGAGCATCCTGGTGTCGGCCGGCACACTGATGGCCGCCATCGGCTTCGGTCAACCGGTACTGACCGGCGCCGCGCTGTTCTACCTGGTCAGCTCCACCCTGGCCCTGTGCACGCTGTTCCTGCTGGCCGAACTGGTCGAGCGCTCGCGTTCGGCCAACGAGGCGCCGCTGGACGAAGAGGAGGATGCGATGCCTTCGCCGCTGGAGTCGCTGCACCCGCCCAAGGGCATCAACCTGGACGATGAACAGAAGGCGGTGATCGGCCAGATCATCCCCTGGACCATGGCCTTCCTTGGCCTGTGCTTCATCGCCTGCGCCCTGCTGATCATCGGCATGCCGCCGCTGTCGGGGTTCATCGGCAAACTCAACCTGATCAGCGCGCTGTTCAACCCGCAAGGGCTGGGTGTCGCACCGGGGCAGCCGTTGGGCACCGCCGGCTGGACGCTGGTCACCCTGTTGATTCTGTCCGGCATGGCTTCACTGATCGCCTTTGGCCGGGTCGGCATTCAGCGTTTCTGGAAGCCCGAGGAGCGCCAGTCACCCTTGCTGCGCCGCTATGAATGCCTGCCCATCGTCATCCTGCTGGGCCTGAGCATTTTCCTCAGCTTCAAGGCAGAACCGCTGCTGCGCTACACCCAGGACACCGCAGCCAGCCTGCAGGCCCCCGACGCCTACATCCAGGCCGTCATGGCCACCCGGCCAGTGCCTGGCCCAACCACCCTGAATGCGCAGGTGCAGCCATGAACCGACTGTTCCCTGCACCGCTGCTTTCGCTTTCGCTGTTTGTCCTGTGGCTGCTGCTGAACCTGTCGGTCAGCCCGGGCAACCTGCTGCTGGGGGCCGCGCTGGGCATCCTTGCACCGATCCTGATGGCGCCCCTGCGTCCGCAGCATGCCCACATTCGCCGGCCGTTGGTGGTCGCACGGCTGATCGGCCGGGTGGGCATCGATGTGATCGTCTCCAACCTGCTGGTGGCCCGTGGCGTGCTGCGTGCCGGCAGCACCCCGCCACGCTCGGCCTTCGTCCATATCCCGCTGGCGCTGCGCGATGCCCACGGCCTGGCGGCACTGTCGATGATCACCACGGTGGTACCGGGCACGGTCTGGTCGGAGCTGGCCCTGGACCGCAGCGTACTGTTGCTGCACGTGTTTGATCTGGACGACGAAGCGGCGTTCATCGAGCACTTCAAGCGCACCTACGAACGCCCGCTGATGGAGATTTTCGAATGAGCGGCCTGCTTGCCAACGCCGTCCTCGCCAGCCTGTTCATCTTTGCCTTGGCCATGGGCCTGGCACTGATCCGACTGTTCCGCGGCCCCTCCGCCCAGGACCGGGTGCTGGCGCTGGACTACCTGTACATCCTGGCCATGCTGATGATGCTGGTGCTGGGCATCCGCTACGCCAGCGACACCTACTTCGAAGGCGCCCTGCTGATTGCCCTGTTCGGCTTCGTCGGCTCGTTCGCCCTGGCCAAATTCCTGCTGCGAGGCGAGGTGATCGAATGAGCGAAACCCTGGTGTTGCCGTTCTGGCTGGAGCTCACCGTTTCGGCGCTGCTGCTTGTCGGCAGCCTGTTCGCCCTGATCGGCGCGATCGGCTTGGTGCGGCTGAAAGATTACTTCCAACGCATGCACCCGCCCGCGCTGGCCTCGACCATCGGTGCCTGGTGCGTGGCACTGGCGTCGATCCTGTACTTTTCAGAACTCAAGCAAAGCCCGGTGCTGCATGCCTGGCTGATCCCGATCCTGCTGTCGATCACCGTGCCGGTCACCACCCTGTTGCTGGCCCGGGCGGCGCTGTTTCGCAAGCGCACCTCGGGCGAAGATGTTCCGGAAGAGGTCAGCAGCGGGCGCGACCGGGGCAACTGAAACTATCGCGGGCTCAGCCGCCCGCCAGGCGCTGCAGCTCACGCCGCACCATCGCCGCATAAGGCGGTGGGCTGAGCTGGTAGAGCTCGCTGGCTACCCAGGCCAGCCAGGCGCCCTGCAGCGCTTCACGGCGCGCCAGCAACTGCTCGGCCTGGGCAATGGCCTGGGCCTGGTGACGGCGGTGGAAGTCGGCACGCGAGCCCGGCGCCGCCGGGTCACTCATTCGCTGGCCTTGAAGGTGGTCAGCTCGCCCTTGCGCCATTTGGCAACCTTGCCGGTCACTGCCTTGAGCAGCTTGCCCAGGCCTTCCTGTACCTGTTGTTCTGCGGCAAACACCAACATCACGCCCTGCCCCTCGCGAAACACGATGCCCTCGCCCTCGGGCACACGGACAAAGGCATAGTCGCCTTGCCCGTAGACATTCAACTTGATCTCGCGAAAGCGCAGTTCCAGCTTTCCGCCTTCACGGCTGGGCAGCACCGCCGCGCGGAAGTGGTCGCCCACTTTCAGCTCCAGGCGCTGTTTGTCGTCGACCACCATGGCACCCTCGGGGTCGATCTCGGCCATGTACAGGCCTTCGGGGTTTTGCTCGGTAACGTAGATGAACCGCCCGTTGAACAACTTGACCAGCTTGGCGCGCAAATCGCCCAGGGCAAACAACGCATGGGTATCCAGAGTACTGACTGCCAATGAAGAGCTCCTCACATCAATTACTACAGGCCATCACCCGGCCGCGGTATCGCGCCAGGTGCCAGCCTTTTCAAGTCAACGTCCACAGGACTTCGCAATCACGCCGCGGAGTATCCCCGCGAGATAAGCCGAGCGATAACGGGGAAATGCTTCACTCAACTATCGTTCGGGCGCGCGGGGTAGGCTTCGGCGTGATTCCATAAAAGGAACCGTAATGTCCGACATCAAAACTGCCAGAAAAGATGCGACAGCCAGCAACAGGTCCCTCAAAGAACAGGCCTGGCCTTCGGTCGCGCATTACAGGAGAACGAATATGCCCGAAAACACTGAAATCCGTCGAGAGGCGCAACACATTTCCTTCAAGTTCGCCCCTCCAAGCCAAGCGCGCTTCATCGTCGTACCTGCCGGTGTCGCGTTCTTTCATATCACCGAACGCACCACAGGCAGGGTCAGGGGCTTTCGCCAACGCCACCAGGACGCCTGCGAGCTAGCCCGCCAGCTGGAAGCTTGACGCCCTCAGGCCACCTCGCCCCGCGCCAACTGCGCCAACCAGGCGGCCTGGCACTCCAGCGCTTCGCCACGGCTGGCAAAGGCGGTGCCACGCCGTTCGCCATTGACCAGCACCACCCAGCACGCCCGCTTGCCCAACGCCTGCAAAGAGGCAGGAACACCCGTGCCAATCATCACTGCCACATCGACTTGGCTATTCATCATTCCCTCCGGAATTTAATTAGCAACCTAACGATATGGCTATGATACGTGCTGCACGCTTCAGGAAAAAGCCCAGGCAGGTAGAGCTGTATTGCACCTGAGGCAACAAATCGCCTCAATCAAGCCCGGGTTCGGGGCGGTAGCCCAGGCGCAGGCCACCCCAGTGGCGCCCCTTGACGTAGATCGGCACCGACAGGTCATGCATCAGCTCACCGGTATCGCGGGTGTAGGTCTGCAGCAATACCCGCTGCTGATGGCTGCCGCAACGGATGCCGGTGCGGTCGTCGAAGGTACGCTTGCTGCGGTTATGCGCCGTATCCTGTACCTGGTCGCCGGTCAGTGGCTGATTGAAGGCGTTGTTGTGGGTTGGCACATAGCCCTGCTGGGTACAGGCGATGGCGTAGACCAAACCCTCATGTTGCAGCAGTGGCTCCTGGATCTGCGGCAACACCGTGTCGGTGTAATGGTCGAAGCGCGTGGTGAAACGTGGCGGCTGCATGCCGGCAATCGGCCGGTACTGGCGGTCGAACAGATCCTCCAGCGCCACCCGCCCCTGCTCGATATCGGCCTCGAAACGTTCGGCAATACGCCGTGCCCCACCCTGCGCCAGCTCGAACACCCGCTGGTGATAGGCGTCCAGCCCGACCTCGGCCAGCCGCTCGCTGAGGTGCTCGACCTGCCCTTCCATCTGCACCGCGGCCTGGGCCAGGCGCCTTGTTTGCTGCTCGCTCACCGCCAGGTCGCTGCGCACCTGCGCCACCGCCTGGAACAGGGTATCAAGCTGAGTACGATTGGTCTGGGTGCCCGCGGCGATTGCGCCGACCTGCCCTTCAACGCTGGCGGCCAGGCAGGCGATCTGCGCCAGTTGCCCGCCGGTCTGCTCCACCTGCGCCACGCCGCTGCCCAGGTCATCGGCCAACGCGCGGATCTGCGTGACCACCTGGGCGGTACGTTCCTGGATATCGGCCACCATCTGACCCACTTCCTGGGTAGCGGTGGCGGTACGCCCGGCCAAGCCGCGCACTTCGTCGGCGACCACGGCAAAACCGCGGCCGTGCTCACCCGCCCGCGCCGCCTCGATGGCGGCGTTGAGCGCCAACAGGTTGGTCTGGCTGGCAATGGCCTGGATCACCAGGGTCACCCGGGCAATGTCCTCGCTGCGCAGGTGCAGCGCCTCGATCAGCTCACGGCTGGCGGTGGCACGCTGGCTCAGGTCGTGCATGCACTGGATCGACTCGGCCAACACCGCACTGCCGGCGACACTGCTGCCATGGGCCGAGCGTGCGGCTTCCAGGGCCTGATGACTGAGCTGGGCACTGGCCTGTTCAGTGGCGATCATGATCTCGGCACTGCCGACGATCTCCTCGGCGGCGCCCAACTGCGACTGCACCCGCGCAGCCAGTTGCTGCACCGCGTAAGCCACCGCCGCGGCCGACAGCGCATTGTGGCTGGTGCCCCGGGCCAGTTGCGCAATCAGGTCATCGTCCTGCGCAGCTGTCTCCACCGGCATCGTTACCGGTGCGCGCCGCAGATGAGGTAGCCACAGCACCAGCAGGGCCGACGGCAGAGCCAGGTACAGCGCCAGCCCGGCATAAGCCTGGGCCGCCAGCAGCGCGCACAGCATGCCACCCTGTAGCAAGGCGATGGCAACAGCCAGCCGAGTTCCTTCTCGCATCATCTTCGTGGTCCGTCCGCGTGTCGTTATTGTGACGTCATTAAACGCCACCATAACGCCACTATCCATAGTCCCTTGGATGTATGACGATCACGCTTGATGCAAGGCAAGAAAACACAAAGGCCCCAGGGATCGCTCCGTGGGGCCTCGCGCAGTGCGCCGAGTATCAGATCTGCCGCTGGTGGCGGTCGAGCTGCTCGTGACGCTCCTGGGCTTCGATGCAGTACTTGGTGGTCGGGCTGATCAGCAGGCGCTTGAGGCCAATTGGCTCGCCGCTGTCGTCGCACCAGCCGAAGCTGTCGTCACCGATACGGTCCAGGGCCATCTCCAGCTGCGGCAGCAGGCGCTGATCGCGGTCGATGGCGTTGACCAGCCAAGTGCGCTCTTCCTCGACCGAGGCCACGTCGGCTGGATCCGACGGGGTATCCAGGCCTTCGATGGCAATGCGGTTGAGTTCGATGCGCTCATGCGTCTCGACTTTCATCGCTTGCAGCAGCTTGGTAAAGAACACCAGTTGGTCGGCATTCATGTAGTCATCGGCCGACATGGCCAGCAACTGTTCCTTGGTCATCGATTTCTCTATGAAAAAATGTGCATTTGGGCGATTCGAGTGCCACCGATGATGGCTCATCGGCAGCGAAATTCTTCAAGCGCCAACCGGCACTCTTTTACAGGGGGCGGAAGTCTAAGGTGCCAAGCGGCAAGGGGCAACAGAAATGACGGCAGATTTGACCGAAATACCGAGGAATCCGCCCATTGGTGCCGCGTTAGCCCTCGCCGGCGCGCTTGCCAAGCGCCAGCGGGCAATATGCCGCAACACATCTCCCCAGTGCCAGCCCCTCCTGCAGGCACAGGTGGCAGTTAGCTAACACCGACGATTGCGCTCAGTACCGTTTGATGACGCCTTTCATCAACGGAGCTTGACCATGGACCTGCATCAACGCCTCATCGCCCTCAGTGACCTGGACTGCGCAGTCGCCCGGCGCTTCCAGGATCGTCCCGTACTGACCGAGGTGGCGGGCCGACTGCTGGCCGAGCAGTGGCGGCAACGCCGCCTTGGCGACTCGCACGATCCGCTGAGCCTCTACCTGATCAGTCGCCCTCCGCCCGGTGCCCGCGCCTGGATACGCCCGCTCTCGACACTGTTGATCGAGCGTTTCTGTCGCCGCGTCACCCTCAACCTCACCGAGGGCGAGGACTTCATCAGCACCCACGCCGAAGACAACCCGGACTGGGCCGTGGCGATCGACCTGCACGCGGTCGAGTTGCTGATCAACGACTGCGGCCCGTTCATGCTCGATCGTTATCGGGAAGAACTGCTGGCTTACTGGAGCCGATTCGACATCACCGGCCAGACCCCTTGGCAGTGGTACACCGAACATCTTCGCCAACAGTTCATCAATGCACTGGACGCAGGCAAGCGGGCCAGTCGCCTGCGACCACAGGTGATCGACCTCGCCAACCGCCTGCTGGTGATACCCGAAACTGCAGTTACGCCCACCGCTTCGCCCTCAGTCAGCCTGCTGTCCAGCGACCTGTCCGCCAGCGGCAAGATCGACCGCGACCTGGGCAGCGCCTTGCTGATAGAGCACAGCAGCGATACTGCAGGCACGTCAGTCACGCTGCTGTTTACCCTGGTCGGCAAGCTGCTGGTGTTTCCATCCCGTCAGGTGATGATCAATATCCTCGAGCGCCTGTGGCCGGTCACGCCCACCCCGGCGCCCCATGTCCTGCGCATTCTGCCGCTGACCGAGGAACCATTCGCGGCACAGGCCCTGGGCTTGCTTCGCCAGCAACTCGACGTGGTGCAAGCTGTCGCGAACAACTATCACACCCAGGGTCTGGCGCTGGCCCTGGGTCGGAACACGGACCATCCGACATCGATGGTGGAACTGTGCAACCGTGCCGAGCGCACACAGCGCCAGCGCCTGACCGAACAACTTCCCGACTGGCTGCGGCACGCCCCCTACACCGCCCAGGCACTCTATGCCCGCAACCTGGTGGACGTGGCACAGAGCTACGAAGATGCCAATGGCCAGTTCTGGCTCGACGGCATCGTCAGCGCAGAGGCGTTCGCCAATCAGCAACTGCGTGCCCGGCTGGCCGTCGACCATCCCGGCGAAAGCCTGGCGCCGGAAGAAGTGCTGGTTCTGAATTACCAGATCACCACCTCCAGCACCGCCATCGGGGACACGGCGTTCACCAGTGGCGAGATCCACACCGTCACATTCAGCCTCGCCGAGCTGGCCATCGGCAACCTCGTACTGCTCAAGCCCGGCAAGGTGGCGCTGGCCTCGTCCACTGGCCAGCCGCTGCCCGCATGGTTGAACGAAGGCTATGTGAAGACCCTGGTCAGCGAACTGGACATCGGCGCCTCCTACCCACGCCTGCTACGCACAAAGCTGCTCGATGACCCAGAACAGAGGCACGCACGCGAACGGCTGCTTGATGCCCAACTGCGCAGTCAGCTGCCCGCGCAGGCCATGGAGTTGCACCTGCGCGGCGAGGGGATCAGCGAAGCCAGTGCGCTGCGCATCGCGCAGATCTTCACCCGTACCCCTGATGATCGGACGCACTGGGTGATGCGTCCATTGGGGCTGCTCCGGCGAGCGGACGCCGAACCCGATCACCCGCTCAACACCTGGCTGATCGAAGCGGCCAACCCCACGAGTGGCGTCTGCCTGCTGTACCGCCCGCAGCACGAGCAACCCTTGCTGGAGTATGACGACCGCCTGGCCCTGCTGGTCGCCATCGGCACGCCCGGAGCGCTGCAGGACGATCTGCTGCAGCGCCTGCCTGCGCCGGACCGCAAGGTCTACGCCCACGGCGGATTCCAGGAACCCCACCTGTTCCACCCGCTGGACGACAGCTTCGCCGTCCCCTTCGGCACCCCCGCCCCTGTGACGCTCAGCACCGAGCCCGCTGTCGATGACATCGGCAAGGCCATCTACCAGGCCAGCATCGAGGAAACCATCCAGCACTTCCAGGCACACGCTGTGACCACCCACGAAGCCACCTGGAAGAGCCGGATAACGTTCGGCTGGCTGCTGTTCAACAGCGTGCTGCCGTTCGCCGGACGCCTGGCTGGCAGGCTTGCCTGGCTGGCCCAGATTGAGACCGCCCTGGCTCAGGTCATCGATACCGACGACAGTCTCTCGCCAACCGAACACCGCATCGCCTGGGTCAACTTGTTGCTCAACCTTGCCCTGTTGCTGCTGTCGGGTTCGCCGGCACAGCTGCAACTGGAGGAAGGCGCGGAGGACCACCTTGCGCCCCCACCGTTGCCATCCCCCCTGCCCCCTGCCCTCCCGCAGGTAGAAACCACGGTGCCTGACAGCGAGCTCGACTTCAGTTGGGCGCAGCCGGCCGGCAAGCTCAGCAAGGCGCAACGACAGGCACTCAATGCCCTGTCTTCCCGTACGCTGCCGCAAAGCCTTGGCGAGCCTATTCCCCACGGCGCCCTGGCCGGACTGCACCTGCATGACAACAACCTCTACGTGCTGCTCGAAGGCAAGGCCTATAGCGTGCTGCTGGACGAACCCAGCGGCCAGCCCAGGATCGTCGGCGATTCGCCGGAGCAGCTCCCCGGCCCCTGGCTGCGACGTGACGAAGCAAACCGATGGGGCATCGACCTGCGCCTGCGGGGCGGCATGCCCATGACCTCGCGCATTGCCCGGCTGCGCGAGGCGAACAGACAGGCATTGGTCGAACTCGACCGCACCCTTGCGCAAGATCTCGAGCAAGGGCTGGAACAGTTGCGGCGCATGCGCATAGACGCGTCGAGCTTCAACGACGACATGCCCGAGGATGACCTGCGCAAGCACCTGCACACCTGCCAGGCCGCCTCGCTGCACTGGAAGGCCTATCTGGAGCGCCTCAACCAGCGCAACGCGCTGGAGGTCCGCGACGGCTTCAAGCTGGAGCGTGCCAACGCACTCACCCAGCGCGCTTTCAGCGAGCAGATGATCTACGCCACACTGCATCAGTTGTATACGCCCAAGCGCACGCAGCTCATGCGTTTCATCAGTGAGAACGAAACCCGCATGAGCCCTGCGGACCTGGTCATCTACAGCCGACGCCTGGCCGAAATCTCGCCCCTGCTCGACGAGCTGGTGATCAATGCCGATGCCATGCACGACATTCATGCCCAGTTGAAGAAACTGACCAATCGTGGCCAGGACCGCATCCAGGCAATGTTCGACAGCCTCGAGCGCGGATGGCCCAGCGCCGAGCGCCCGATCACCTGCCGCTACATACGCCTGGAAAACCACTTCAACCGGCTGTTCGCCTTCCACCCGCTCAAAGCCAGCGAGCCCAGGAACGGCGGTTTCTGGCTCAAGCTGGCCAACGACAACATCAGCCTGGTCATTGCCCAGCGCCGACAACTGGCGGCCCTGGCCAAGCCAAGCGACGAACTGGCCACGCGCCTGCTAAAAAGCGCCAAAGAGTGGCTTGCCCAGGCAGACCGACAACTGGGCAACTTCAAGACACTGTCCACGGACACGGCGTCGACGGCCTTGCTGGCCCCTATCGAACAGGACCTGGCGTACATCCAGGCGACAGTCAGCAGCGAACTGGCCGAGTACCCGGACTACCCACCCACCACGACACTCTCGCGCTTGCGCGAGCAGACACCCGGGCTGATCGAGACCGAGGAACACGGGGTGCTGCTGGGCGTCCCGCGTGCAGGCGATGAGACGACCGTCGACATCGAGGCGCCGGGGCCGGAGGGCCGCACACGTACCTACCGCCAAGACCACGGCAACTGGGTCGAAGTCCCGCCAGCCCCGGTTGCACGAGCGAGAGCCAATGACAGCCTGAAGCGCCTGCTCAAGGGTAGCCAGGCACTCATGGACAACGCCCGTGCAACCCTCCATCACCTGCAGGGCAGCCCCAGTGAGCGCTACCTGCCCGTGGAGATCCACGATGAACTCATGCTGCATGGGCAACGGTTGACGGAACGTGCCGATGCCATCGAACGAAGGCTGACTGCCGACAACGCCAGTGACGAGGCCAGCGGCGGCCAGGATGCAGCGCGGGTCGGCAAAGCGCTGAGTGACCTGGCCATGATCCTGGAGAGCCAGGCCAAGGCCTTGCGCATCCAGGCTGCCCTGAGCCAGAAGCCGCGCATGGGTGAGCTGCAGAACCTCATCGACAATCATGAAGTGACCGTGCATGCCCTGGGGGCTCGCACGCGGCTGGCAAAGGTCAAGGGGCGGCCCGCCGACTACCTGGACGAATACGTCATTCGCCATCAGGGCCGCGACCTGTGGTACGCGCACTTCCACTACCCCGCGCAGGACACAGCCAAACCCCAGTTCCTCGCCGGTCACCTGAAAACAGCCGACCAACGCCATCTCAAGGGCCAGACTGCCGTGGACGTCGCCACGGGTCGGCCGGTCGAGGTCTACCGCTCGCCCATCACCCTGGCCGCGGCGACTCGATTCTTCTTCAGCCTCTGATGCGACGGGCGCCGGCCGCGGCGCCCGTTCCCGTGCTCAGCGATCCTTGAACTGTGCCTCGCGCTTGGCGATGAACGCCGCCATGCCTTCCTTCTGGTCCTCGGTGGCGAACGCCGCATGGAACACCCGGCGCTCGAAACGCACGCCCTCGCTCAGGGTCACTTCGAAGGCGCGGTTGACGCTCTCCTTGACCATCATGCTCACCGGGATCGACTTGCTGGCAATGGTCGCGGCCACCTTCAGCGCCTCCTCCAGCAACTCGGCCTGCGGCACGACGCGCGCCACCAGGCCAGCCCGTTCGGCTTCCTCGGCCCCCATCAGGCGGCCGGTCAGGCACAGTTCCATGGCCTTGGCCTTGCCCACCGCGCGGGTCAGGCGCTGGGTGCCGCCCATGCCCGGCAGCACGCCGAGGTTGATTTCCGGCTGGCCGAACTTGGCGTTGTCGGCGGCCAGGATGAAATCACACATCATCGCCAGTTCGCAGCCACCGCCCAGGGCGAAGCCGGACACCGCGGCGATGATTGGCTTGCGCCGGTTGGCGACGCGGTCGGCGTCGCTGAACAGGTCTTCGACGTAGATCTGCGGGTACTTCAGGTCGGCCATTTCCTTGATGTCGGCGCCAGCGGCGAAGGCCTTGGCGGAGCCTGTGAGCACCACGCAGCCGATGTTCGGGTCACGCTCGAGCTGATCCAGGGCCTGGTTGATCTCGCCGACGATCTGCGCGTTCAGGGCGTTGAGCGCCTGCGGGCGGTTGAGGGTGATCAGGCCGACCTTGCCGTGGATGTCCAACAGGATGGTTTCGAATGCCATGCAGACTGCTCCTTCAAAGATTGCGCGCAATGACCATGCGCTGAATGTCGCTGGTGCCTTCGTAGATCTGGCAGACCCGCACATCGCGGTAGATGCGCTCCAGCGGGAAGTCGCTCAGATAGCCATAACCACCGAGCGTCTGCAAGGCATCCGAACAGACCTTTTCGGCCATTTCCGAGGCGAAAAGCTTGGCCATCGAAGCTTCCACCAGCGCCGGTCGCCCGGCATCGCGCAGGGCAGCGGCATGCAGCACCATCTGCCGGGCCACGGCAATCCTGGTTGCCATGTCGGCCAGGCGGAAGGCCACGGCCTGGTGCTCGATCAGCGCCTTGCCGAAGCTCTGGCGCTCGTTGGCGTAGTCGCGGGCCACCTCGAAGGCGGCGCGGGCCATGCCCACCGCCTGCGAGGCGATGCCGATGCGCCCGCCTTCGAGATTGGCCAGGGCAATCTTGTAGCCCTGCCCTTCTTCGCCCAGGCGGTTGGCCACCGGCACCCGCACATTGTCGAAGACGATCTGGCAGGTGTCGGAGGCGTGCTGGCCGAGTTTGTCCTCGACCCGTGCCACCTGGTAGCCGGGGGCGTCGGTCGGCACGATGAAAGCGCTGATGCCACGCTTGCCGGCGTCCGGATCGGTGACGGCAAAGACGATCACCACCCCGGCGTTCTGCCCAGAGGTGATGAACTGCTTGCTGCCGTTGAGCACGTAATGGTCACCGTCCAGGCGCGCGCGAGTCTTCAGGCTGCTGGCGTCGGAGCCGGCCTGGGGTTCGGTCAGGGCAAACGCGCCAAGCATCGCACCCGTGGCCAGCGGCGTGAGGAACTGCTGCTTTTGCGCCTCGCTGCCGAACTTGAGGATCGGCACGCAGCCCACCGAGTTGTGCACGCTCATGATGGTCGAGCAGGCACCGTCACCCGCGGCGATTTCTTCCAGGGCCATGGCGTAGGCCACATAGCCCGTATCGCTCCCACCGTACTGCTCCGGCACCAGCATGCCGAACAGGCCAAGTTCGGCCATTTCCTCGATGGCCTCTTTGGGGAAGCGGTGCTCCTTGTCCCATTGCTCGGCGAACGGCTTCAAGCGCTCCTGGGCAAAAGCCCGCACGGCGTCGGCGATCTGTTGTTGCTCGTCAGTTACCAGCATGGCTCACCTCAGTACAGGCATTCGACGGCCATGGCCGTGGCCTCGCCACCGCCAATGCAGATGGCCGCCACGCCACGGCGCAGGTTGTTCTGGCGCAACGCCGACAGCAGGGTCACCAGGATGCGTGCGCCCGAGGCGCCGATCGGGTGGCCCAGGGCGCAGGCGCCGCCATGGATGTTGACCTTGTCGTGGGGCAGGTCGAGGTGCTTCATGGCCGCCAGGGTGACCACGGCGAAGGCCTCGTTGATCTCGAACAGGTCGACCTCTGCCAGGTCCCAGCCGGTGCGTTTCATCAGCTTGTCGATGGCGCCGATGGGGGCGGTGGGGAACAGCGCCGGGGTGTCGGCGAAAGCCGCGTGACCGTGGATCACCGCCAGCGGCTTGAGGCCGCGCTTCTGGGCCTCGGAGCGACGCATCAGCACCAGTGCCGCGGCGCCGTCGGAGATCGAGCTTGAGTTGGCCGCGGTCACGGTGCCGCCTTCGCGGAAGGCCGGCTTGAGCTGCGGGATCTTGTCCAGGCGCGCTTTCGGCGGCTGTTCGTCATCCTTGATAACGCGTTTTTCCCTGCCTTCGGTGACTTCCACCGGAACAATCTCGGCAGCGAAGCGGCCGTTCTTGATAGCGTCCTGCGCCCGGGTCAGCGAGGCGATGGCGAAGTTGTCCTGGGCCTCACGGCTGAATGCGCCGTTCTGCGCGCAGTCCTCGGCGAAGGTGCCCATCAGCCGGCCCCTGTCGTAGGCGTCTTCCAGGCCGTCCATGAACATATGGTCGATGATCTTGCCGTGGCCCATGCGGTAGCCGCCACGGGCCTTGTCCAGCAGGTACGGCGCATTGGTCATGCTCTCCATGCCACCGGCGACGATCACCTCGGCGCTACCGGCCAGCAGTTGGTCATGGGCCAGGATCGCCGCCTGCATGCCCGAGCCGCACATCTTGTTCAGGGTGGTGCAGGTGGTGTGCTTGTCCAGGCCGGCGCCCAGGGCGGCCTGGCGTGCCGGGGCCTGGCCCTGCCCCGCGGGCAGCACGCAGCCGAACAACACCTCCTGGACACTGGCGGCATCGATGCCGGCGCGCTCCACGGCGGCGCGAATCGCCGCGCTGCCCAGTTGTGGCGCGGTCAGGCTCTTGAGGTCGCCCTGCAGGCCGCCCATGGGCGTGCGCACGGCGCTGACGATAACGATCGGATCATTGGCGAGGGTCATGTTCATTGCTCCTTATTTGGCAGCCATGCGCAGCGCGCCGTCGAGGCGGATCACCTCGCCGTTGAGCATGCTGTTCTCGATGATGTGGCGGGCGAGCGCGGCGTATTCCTGCGGGCGGCCCAGGCGCGGCGGGAATGGCACCCCGGCAGCCAGGGACGCGCGCACTTCCTCGGTCATGCCGGCCATCATCGGGGTCTCGAAGATGCCCGGGGCGATGGTCATCACGCGGATGCCGAAGCGCGCCAGTTCGCGGGCGGCCGGCAGGGTCAGGCTGGCGATCGCGCCCTTGGACGCGGCATAGGCGGCCTGGCCGATCTGGCCGTCGTAGGCGGCAATGGAGGCGGTGTTGATGATCACCCCACGCTCACCGCCTTCGTCACCCTGGCCCTCGGCCATGGCCGCGGCAGCCAGGCGCAGCAGGTTGAAGCTGCCGATCAGGTTGACGTTGATGACCTTGGCGAAGCTGCCCAGGGCGTGCGGGCCGTTCTTGCCCAACACTTTCTCGGCACCGACGATGCCCGCGCAGTTGACCAGCCCGTGCAGGCTACCGAAGGCGCTGACGGCGGCATCGACCGCTGCCTTGGCGGCCTGCTCGTCGCTGATGTCGGCCACCGCGAAGCGGGCGTTGTCACCCAGCTCACGGGCCTTGGCCTCGACGGCGGCGGCGTTCAGGTCGACCAGCATGACCTTGGCGCCAGCTTCGATGAGCATTTGCGCGGTGGCGGCGCCCAGGCCCGAGGCCGCGCCGCTGACGATGAAGTGCTTGTTCTGGATATGCATGTCGGGTTTCCTTCAGGCGCCCGCAGCGATCGGCTGCGCAGCTTGTTGTTTGGCGATTTCCTGGTTGCGCAGGATGAAGCGTTGCAGCTTGCCGCTCGGGGTCTTTGGCAGCTCGGCGACGAAGTCGATTTCACGCGGATAGGCGTGGGCGTACAGACGCTGGCGCACGTGCTGGCGCAGGGTTTCCTCAAGTTCGGGGCTGCCCGCGTACCCCTTGGCCAGCACCACGAACGCCTTGATCAGCTCGGTACGCTCCGGGTCGGGCTTGCCGATCACCGCAGCCTCGATCACCGCCGGGTGCTCGATCAGCGCGCTCTCCACGTCGAACGGGCCGACACGGTAGCCGGAGGTGGTGATCACATCGTCGCTACGGCCGACGAAACTGATGCTGCCGTCCTGGTTGAGCTCGACGGTGTCACCGGACAGGTAGTAGCGGCCGACGAACGCCTTGGTCGGCAGGCCGCGATAGCCGCCGAACCAGCACAGCGGCGAGCGTTCGCGGTCTACGGCAAGAATGCCTGGCTGTCCGGCCGGCAGCTCGAAGCCCTGTTCGTCCACCACCACGATGCGGTGACCGGGAATGGCGAAACCGGCCGAGCCCAGGTGCACCGGATGCGCCAGGCCGTGGTGGTTGCACAGCACCATGCCCAGTTCGGTCTGGCCGTAGTGATCGTGAATGGTCACCCCCAGTTCGTCGGCGAACCAGCGGATCACCTCGGGATTGAGCGGCTCGCCCGCGCTGCTGACCACCCGCAGGCGGCCCTTGATCGGTGCCGAGAACTGCTCCCCGGCGGCGATCAGCAGACGGTAGGCGGTGGGTGAGCCGGCCAGGTTGGTGATGCCCAGCTTGTCGATGATCCGCGCACAGCTGTCGACACTGAACGGGCCGTCGTAGAAGGTGGTGGCATGGCCCAGGGACAACGGGCCGGTGACGGCGTAGTAGAGACCGTAGGCCCAGCCCGGATCGGCCAGGTTCCAGAACCGGTCGTCCGCACGCAAGTCGATGGCATCGCGCATGTAGCCCTGGAAGGCGACGATGGCGCGCAGCGGTACTTCCAGCGGCTTGGCCGGGCCGGTGGTGCCGGAGGTGAACATCAGCAGGAAGGCATCGTCACCGGTACGCATCACTGGCTCGCAGTGGCTGTCCGCCGCGTCGAGGGCCTGGTGGAAGTCCAGCTCGCCGGCGCGCGCACCGACCGTGATGAGCACCGGGCAGTCCGCGACGTCATCGAGCTTGGCGCGGTTGTTGCGGTCAGTGACCACCAGCCGGGCCTGGGACTGTTCGAGGCGGTGCTCGATGGCTTTTGGGCCGAAGGCGGTGAACAGCGGCTGATAGACCGCGCCCACTCGCCAGGTGGCAAGGATGGTCACCAGCAATTCAGGCGTGCGCGGCATGAGCCCGGCCACCCGATCACCGGCCCCGACACCTTGGGCCTTGAGCACATTGGCGAAGCGTGCCGCCAAACCCTGCAACTGCTCGAATGTGTAGCGCCCGCTGTTGCCGTCACGATCCTCCCAGATCAGGGCGGCACGGTCGTCCCCGACATGCCGGTCACAGCACTCGACGCAGGCATTCAGAGCGTCAAGGGTGCCGTGCAAGGCCGCTTCCACGGCCTGGACATGATCGAAGGAACGGGCGGCCTCGGCGTAATCGCGCATCGTCGGACTCCTGGATTGTTATTGTTGGAGTGCTTCATCGGTCCGACGATGTTCGCGCCGCTGTCAGGCGGCAGCAATGGCCAAAGACGTCAATCTGGATGACCGGTTTGGCCGCTGCGCAAGGCTGAACAGCCAGAGGCGATCAAACCGTCCTCAGCGCTCGCCGGGCGCCACCCTGGCCAAGGCCTCCCGGGTCAAGCGCACGTACCAGGCCTGCTCGGCCTCCAGCAGCGCCTGACGCAAGGCGTCAGCCTGCGCAAGGTATCCACCTTCATTGATTTCACCCGCTATGCGCCGCTCATCCAGCCGCTCCAGGTCGGCGAAGAAAGGCTCCTGGACCTCATCCAGGCTGGTCGCATGCTGCTGTTTCAGGTACGCCTGCCAGAAATCGCGCTGACTGATGAAGCGTGCCAGTACTTCACCATTCGCCTCGGCGGCACGTACGCTGCGCTCGGCATCCGCGAGTTGCTCGTCGCCGACATGAGCCATGGATCTGAACTGCATGGTCCTGGGTTGGCGCGGCAATGACAGGCGCTCGGCAAGACCGATCCGATAGGCCAGGTCCACTTCGACCTCATCGACACTTTCGTCCGGGTACTGCCTGCGCAAGGCACGCTCCACCCGTGGCAGGTCAGCGCGGGCGTAGGCCTGGACCTGTTCCAGGCGGAACAGCCGCCGCGCCATTTCCAGGCGCCGGCCCTCGGCCTGCCCGGCGTCTGCGCGACGCAACATCTGCGCCACCTGGACACGCACCTCCAGGGCGCTGAAGCAGCCGATCACACTGTCAGCGCAGGTACGTCCCGAACCGGCCCAGTTGAACAGTTCCTCGCGCAACGCGCTCTGCTCCGACGCGGCCTCGATCATGTCCCACAAGCGGTTGCCCAGGTCTTCGCGGGCTTCACGATAGTCACTGGTGCCGGTGAGCTCGGCGAACAACTGCAACAGCGCTTCACTCTCGGGCTCGGCGGCCAGCAAATCCCATTGCTGCTCGCGCCGCTCACGCAGCACCCCATCCTCACTACCCACCCAGATCTGCCGGGCCTGTTCCACGGTGACCTCCTGCGTGGTGCCAGCGGCCCCCTCGTTGACCGGTTCAAGCATGGCGCTGCCTGGATGCATCAGCCGAGCATGGGCGCTGGCGGGCAAGGGGTTGCCAGCCAGCAGCAAGGCCCGCCGGAAGCTGTACGGTGTCTGGAAAACGATCGGTTGCAACGTGGCGATCTGGTTGTCTCGCAGATCCGCCAGTTCCAGATAGCCGGCCCACAACAAGTCCGCAGGCAAGCGCTGCAGCCGGCAGTTTCGCGCATGCAACTCTCGCAGGCGGCGCAGTTCATCCAGCGGCAGGTCGACAGGCCCCAGCGGATTGTCGCTCACATCCAGCAGCCGCAACTGCCCAAGGGACTGGATCACCGCCGAAGACTGCTCGTCCAGACGAATACGATTGTTGTTCAGCCGAAGCTCATGCAGGCGGGTCATCAAGCCCAGTCCGTTTGGCAATCGGCTCAGGCGGTTGTTGCTGAGGTTGCACGAGCGGGTATTGGGAAAGCACTGCAAGAAGCGTGTCGGCAGCGACTGAAGCTCCAGGTGGACCAGAACCAGTTCGGTAACATGGGGGAAACTCACGCCCGCAGGTATGTCGGGCAAGCTATGGGCGGGCACCCCGACCAGGCTCAGGCGCATGCCGAAACCGGTGCCCCGGACGTCGACCAATCGCTCTGCGCACATCTGCCACGCGCGGCTGATCTGCTGGGCGACTCGCTGGCGCGCCGTTCGATGTTCGGCCTGTTCGCTCATCCACGCCTGCAGGTGCTCATCCAGATCGCGATACTGCTGCTCCTGGCGCAGCAGACGACTGAATGCCGCCGGATGCGATTGCCGGTAATCCGCCATCCATACTTCAAGTTCGGCCTCTTCGATGCCCGGGTACAGCGCGCGTACCCGTGCGCGGAAAGTGCTTTCCATTGCCTGCCTGGGGTCACCCCGCCCACTGAGCGGATAGCCCACGCGCCCATCAGGCATGCGCCTGCCAGGATTGAACCAGGGTCGGGCGGGTGAAATGCCGGCGGATAGCGCAATGTCTCGACGCGAGGAAGGCAACGATTGTTGCAACGTCTGGCGAACCTTGGCCGGGGCGTCATCCCCGGTCCAGCCCAGGCGTTGCCGATCGCTCGGCGCCAGCATGGCCAGCAGCACCTGCTCCCAGCCGCTGGGCTCGTCGACCTCGACTTCCGAGGCACGGCCGTCGTTGTACAACCGGTAGCGCCCTTCATTGCGCACCAGGGTGGTCAGCAGCCCTGGCCGTCCTTCAGGGAAGATGAGCCCCAGACGGCGCCCGCTGTCGCTGCCCTGGCGTACTTCCAGATTGATGCTTTGCGGCCATGCAGCCTGGCGCGAAAGCAGCGAAAGCACCAGGGCGCAGGTTTCGTCGCAGTGGCTGTCCTGCAGATAGAACCCTTCCAGCGCACGGGTCAGCTTCGCTTCACGCAGCAGCTCACGGGCCTTTTCCGCCAGTGCCAGCGGCACTCGCCGCGCCTCGGTCATGCGCTGGCGCTGAGCCGTAGTGGCTTCGCGCAGCACGGCGGCGGCATAGGCGTCGGGCAAACCTGGAAAGTCACGCTGGACCAGGCCCAGCAACGCGTCTGGGTGTACGTAGTGGACCGCAAAGTGCTCCAGTAGCCTGCCACGCAAGGCTCGGGCGTGCAGCAGTATCGCATCACGCTGCTCGACCTCCTGCAGCCCCACGATCTCGGGCTGGTGCAAGCACCACGCGAAGTACTCGCGGGGTCCGGACGACTCCTTGCCCCTGCCCAGTGCGGTGAAAAAGGCGTCGATGGCCTCACTCACCTCGAACCGTTCAAGGGTGTCGCGCAAGGTGACGGGCAACGGGCGGTTTTCCACCAGCAATCCACGCAGACCGTCCTCGTCGATACCGGCGACTTTGAGGATCTGCGCGACCCGCTCTGGCGAACGGGCCTGCGCCCCTGGCCACAGCACCCCCAGCATGCGCCTGCTGCCGCTCCACGCCTGAGGCTCATCATGAGCAAGACGCCAGGCGCGTTCACCGTTGCTGACCAGCTCGGGGCCATAGGCGGCATCATTGCCGGGGTGACGCAGGGACCAGTTGGCACCGGGGCGGGCCTGGTGAACTTCGTAGTAGTCATCCGCATCTCGCCACCAGTGGCGTTGCCCATCGCCGTACAGGCCACGCTCGGTGAGTGTGGCGCTGCCTGGCAGGCCCGCAGTGCGATAGGGCTGCAGATCGTCCGACCATAACCGTTCCTTGCCCGGCATCACCGTGACCGGCTTCAGGCCGTCGACGAAGGCGCTGCCGACGAAGCGTCGCGCCGCAACGGCGCCGCCTGCCACCAGGGTGTTGCCGACCACCGTCTGCGCCACATTGAGAAGGTGCTCCAAGGCTTCGTGATCCCGCCCCTTGCTCCAGTCGGCAACCCCTTCGTATACCTGCGTCAGCGTTTCCTGAAGCATCTTCGCCAGTAACAGCTCCCCCACTCCCGGCACGAAGAATGCTGCCAGATTGAGCAGCGTCAGGCCCACCTCTTCCAGCTCTTCGCGTCGGCGCCTGGACGCCGCGGCATCGACCTGCCGAGTGGGCACCACCAGCAAGCACGCATCCTGCAGGATCCGCTCGACCTGTCGCTGGGCCAGGGCAGCGAAGACGTCGAGGCGGCTCACCTTGCCGCGAGGTTGCATGTCTGGGGAACTGTCCTGCACTCGGGTGCGTAGCGTCGTGATGAATCGCGCTCGCTGGCCAAGCGCCACGCGCTGCAACAGATACCCCTGGAATGCCGGGTCCTTGACCAGAGTACCCAGGCCGGCATTCATGTGCGCCCAGGAGTCGTACCTTTTCAGCACAGCCTGCGGGGCGCCAGGCAGATAACACACCACCCCCTTGACCTCAGTGCCCGCCAGGTCATCGCTGAGGACGAACAGCAATGCCCCATCGACCGGGCAATCCAGCAGGTCCAGTGTCTGCACGCTGATGAACGCGCTGTCCGGATGGGTGATCAATTGCCCGTCACAGGCCTTGAGCAACAGGCTCAATACGTCTTCGTCTATTTCCTGCTTCATCGCTGCAATCTGAGCCGCGACACCCAGCCCCAGACGCCCGTCGTCGGCTATCTGCCGCCGTAGTTCGGCATCGAGCCGGGCCTGCAGATGTTCCTGGTAGCGCTGGCCGACATCCAGCGAACGGCACTGCTCCACCAGTTTGTCCAGCGCCACCGGCAACGGCAGGTCCGGGCCCTCCCCCTGCAGCGCGGCACCTTGCGCAAGCCCGGTGCCTGGGAAAAACGCCTGGCCTTGCTCGACGTTCTGCAGCAATCGCTGCAACGCCGGCTCTCGCAGCGTAACCCGGCTTATGGTGCCGCCTGGCATGGATAACTCGGGAAGGAAGGGTGAAGTACCACGCTTGAAGCCCTGGAAGGCCTCCTCCCAACGCAGTATCTCCAAGGGCTGCGCGATACCCAGCCCGCGCGACAGCATCCGTTCGAACAGTGGCCGGGCGAAATCGATCGGCGACTCGATCTGGCGCCAGGCCTCGGCAAGCCGGTCCTGGGTCGCTCGGTGTGCCTGGAAGCGCGCCCGCAGGGCTTGCAACTGATCGACACTGGCGGATCTGAGCCATGCAGGCAGTTGCTGCGCAATGAACGCGTCTGTAGCGGAAGGTAGGGGCGTGCCGGACATGGTTGTCGCTTCCTGAGGGATGAAAGCGACAACCCTGCCCGCTGTACGTGCGGCGGATCAGCGGGAAATACGCCCGGTCGGGCATTGCACGCTAGGTGAGCGAGCCATTGGCCTCACGCTCGAGTGCCTCCTCGGTCAGCCGCAGCGCCAAGGTCTGTTCTGCCGAAGTACGCCCACCGACCAGCGCATCCCAGCGTTCTCTGTATTCCTGGCTGTCCAATGCCGAAGCTTCATCGTCAAGCTCGCTGCCATACCGCGAGAACGTCTCTGCCAATGCCGAAAAAGCAGCGCCATGGCGCTTTTCCAGGTAGGAGCGCCAGAAATCACGCCCACTGATGCTTTGCGCCAGCGCCGGGGACGCCTCTGCCGCCTTCACTTCAGCCAACGCCTTGGCCTTCCTCGTCGCATCGATATGCGAAAGACTCTCGAAGCGCAAGTTGCGCGGCTGGTTCGGCAAGTTCAACTCGCTGGCCAGCGAGGTGCGATAGCCGAGGATAACCTGCAGAGCATCGACGCCTGCCGACTGCGGATCGTCAGCGCGTAGCGCCGCGTCCTGCTGACGAACGTCCTCAGCGGCGATCTCGTCCAGCTTTTCCAATCGGAACAATTGCCTCCCCAGCACTAGCAGCCCGTCACCACCAACGCCCTGGGCACCCAGGACGTTGGCCTTGTACACCAGTTCGTGGATCATCAAGCGGCTGAAGCGCTCCACATGGCTGTCATGACAGCCGCGCACCTCATCGGCGTGCAGGAAGATCTCCTCACGCAGTTGCGCATCCTGATCCATGCTCTCAAGCAACGGCCAGAGTTGCTCGGACATGTAACCCGGCGCTCGCACGAAATCCGGGGTCGCCGTCAGGTTGCGCAGCAACTCGAACAGGCCAGCACTGCCGGGCAGTGCTTCCAGCCGTGTCCACAACTGCATACGGGCCTGGTCATTGCGCCTGTCCTTGTCCAGCGCCAGCCAGCGCTGCATGACCGCCCCTGGCTCGGGGGTCTTTTCCTCGTTATCCACCTGGTCCAGCAGAAATCCGTGCTGCAGATCCACCTGATACAGACGCTCCATCGCTTGGTAGTCCAGCGGATTGCCCAGAAGGTTCAGGCGTCGCCGGAACGACCATGGCTGAGCGGCCAGTGCGTCCGACACACTGCGGATGCGGTTGTTGCTCAGGTCAGCTGTGCGCAGCAGCGCGCAGTGCTCGATACCGTCAGGCACTTCGAGCAACTCGCACCCTCTGGCCCGAAGTGTCGTCAACTCAGGCAGACGGTCGAAACGCAACGGCAACCGGCGAATCGGATTGAAGCTCAGATCCAGAACCTGCAAGTTGTCCAGCTCGGCCAGCACCTGCTGGTCACTGTCGGTCATGCGTATCTGGTTCGACAGCAGCAGCAGGCTGCGCAGGCCTGTGAACCGGGCAAGCGAAGGCGGTATTGCGCCGATCCGATTGCTGTTGAGGTTCAGCACGCTCAGGGAGTCGAAGACATGCAGGAAGTTGCCATTCACCGCCGTCAGCCCCATGCGCACCATCGTCAACTCGGTGACATGGCCCAGATCGATATCCGCCGGCAACTCCGGCAGACTGCCGATACGCCAGCCGCTGATGTCCAGACGCATGCCGTCAGCCCGCCTTTGCGCGCCACGCGCAACTTCTCCCTCGAAACGCCAGATGGCGCGCAAGCGATTGGCGAACTGCGCACGCACTCGACGAAGCTGCGGTTCCGTATCGGTGTGGGTCCAGCGCCGTAGTGCTTCGTCAAGGTCGTTGTAGTTGCGCTCCTGCCGGGCGATCGCTTCGAACGGCCGCTCATTGTCACGCTGCAATCCCTGAACATAACCTTCCACTTCGTCGGCATCAAAAGCGGGGTACAGCATGCGCACTCGCTGTCGCAACCGCTCGGTGGACGGACGTGAGGAGCGCCCGCCGAGCTCGTAACCGACACGCCCATCGGCCAGGCGCCGGCCCGGGTTGAACCATGGCGTGGACACGCGCCAACCCAGGCGCGCCAGCACATTGCTGCGTGTCGCCGGCAACTGCTCGATCAGCGCATTGCGCAACTGCTCGGCAAGGTCGCTGGCGTCGAATTTCAGGGCCCTGCGGTCCGACTCTTTGAGCAAGGCCGCAAGCGCCTCGAACAGGCCGCCGGGCTCTGCCACATCCTCCTCCCGTGGACGGCCTGCACTGTCGTAGAGCCAGAAACGGCCGTTACGGGTGAACAGCACAATGCGTTCGGCACTCGGCCCTTGCGGATCGAGAATCGCCAGCGTGGCACCGTTCTCGGAACCTTCATGCAACTCCAGGTTGAGGCGTTCGGGCCAGCCGGGCAGGCGTCCGAGCAATGCGATGACCAGTTCGGCCGTCGCACTGGAACAAGCACTGCGCAGGTACAGGCCCTCCACGGCGCGGTTGGCGCGCGACAGCTCGAGCAAGGCCCGGGCCCGCTTGCCCAACGCGAAGGGCAGGCGCGCTTCGGCCAGTGCCTGTGCCTCCACTTCAGGATCGACCTCACGTGCGACCTCCTCGACATACGCCTGCGGCAACCCGGGGAAATCGCGCCGCACAAGGGCCGCCAAGCCCTGCGAAGGCGCAGCCTGGGTGGACAGATGCTCAAGCAGTGCCCCCTGCAACTCGGCCTGCCGTCCGGCAAGCTCCCTGGCAATGGCGGCATCGTCCAGGCCTTGCATGTCGTCACGGCTCTTGCACCATGCCAGAACCTGCTCATCTTCCAGGCTCGAGTCAGGCAAGCGCAGGGCAACGAAGAGTTTCGCCAGCCTGGCGTCGGCCTCGAAACGCCGAAGGGTGTCACGCAGGTTGACCGGCGTGGGACGGTTTTCCACCCACACCCCCCGCAGCTCATCCTTGTCCATGCCCGCTGTCCTCAGGATGCGATCGGCCTGCACGGCATCGAACGGAGGTTCATGGGGCCAGAGCCGGTTGAGCATGTCGGTGCTGTCATCCCACTCCAGCGGTCGCTCCTGGCGCAAGCGCCAGCCCCGCTCGCCATTGTGTTCCAGAGGCGGCTCGTAGGCGCCCTCTGCATCGGGATGGCGCAATCGCCAGGCCTGGGTCGGCCCAGGCCGATACACTTCGTAGTAGCGTGTTCCGATGCGCAGCCAGCGCTTCTGCCCGTCCGCGTACAGACCGTCCTGCCCAAGCGTCGCCGGGCCCGGGTCTGACTCGTAGACACTCAAGTCGTCGTTCCACAAGCGTTCGCCCCCCGCCGAGAGCGGTACCGGCTCCAGCGCGTCGACAAACGCGCTGCCCTGGAAACTGCGCGCCACTGCGCTGGCGCCGGCCACCATCGCCCCGGTGACGAGCACGGTTTGCGCCACATGCAGCATGTGCTCCCTGGCCTCATGCTGATGGCCTTCGGACCAGTCCTCGATACCGGTATAAACCTCACCGAGCAGGTCGACGACCAGCTTGCCGAACAGCACCAGACCGACAACCGGCACCGCCAGGCCGACCAGGCCGAGTGCCGTCCAGCCGACTGACTTCCAACGCTCCAGCCGTTGCTCGGCGGCCTTGTGGTCGACGGCCTCGTTCGAAACCAGCAGTACCCGCGCATCCGCCTCGTAACGTTCGACCTGGGACTGCGCCAGTGCCACGAAGATATCGCCAACCGTCACTGCCCCTTGTACCTCGAGATCAGGAACATCGTCCTGCAGGCGCGTGGTGAGGGTAGTGAAGAATTCCGCGCGTCGGTCGAGGCCGACCAGCGGGTAGAACTGTTGGCGCACATCGGCCCGACTCAGTTCAATGGCCAGGAATGCTTGCAGCTGCAACTGCGAATCGAAGCGTCGCAGGGGACATTGCCGGTCAGTGGGCAGGTACAGGACCACGCCACTGTCCTCTCCCACCTCGTTGCGCAGCTGGATCTTCAGGCCGTTGGCGATCTTGCAGCCGAGCAACTGCAACTCACCGGCGTAGGCAACCAGCGACGCCGAAGAGTCATGCGCTGCCGAAGACAGCAGGCTGCCCAGGGCAGCCCGCTCCTCGGCGCTGATCCAGCCCTGCATGAGCCCCAGCTCGCAACTCAGGGCGAAGCCCGTGCGGTGGTGCGCCGCAAGCAACGCGCGGGCTTCGCGGGTAAAAGCCTGATGCAAAAGCTGCTGGTAGCGTTTCCCCACCTCGAGCGCCCTGACCCGCGTGACCAGCGTGTCCAGGTCCTCGAACAGCAGCGTTTCACCTGCACTGGCGGTCAGCCCGCTGCCCTTGTAGAACGAAGCACCGGCGGCGAACCCTTGCATCAGCCGCAGCAATGCCGGATAGCGCAAGTAGTGGATCTGGTCCTCAGGCAGACCGCCACCCAAGGGCACTCGAAACCGGCGCCTTACCTCCAGCCAGTCAAGCTTGGCGAGCGCGGGGCCAGCGGGCAGCAGTTCGCTGATCAAGGGTTCGAATGCCTGCTCGGCGAAGCGTTGCGGCGACATCAGCGACCGCTCGAGTGCCGCCAGTGCCTTGCCACTGTCGGCATGCGCCTTGAGTCGCGAGGACAGCGTGCGGACCTGCTCGGCCGAGCCTGTGCGCAGCCAGGCCGGCAACTTCGCCGCGATGAAGCCATCGGTCAACTGCTCGGGAGTCAAGGGAGTGGGGGTTGGAGTTGTAACTGCCATGGGTTGGACGACCTGCATGATTAAGGGACGTCCACCCTCTACAGCCTCAACGCTCGATCACAGCGGGAAACGCCGTCACCTGTTCGAGCGCTACCCCTGCATGACCAATTGCCGGTAGTGCCCCGGATTGCAGCCGAACCACTTGCGAAACGCCTTGTAGAACGAGCTGCTGTCGGCAAAGCCCAGGCGTTCGGCGATATCGCCCATGGCGGGCTCGACCTCGCCCAGCCAGGTCACGGCCAATTCACGTCGCACGCTGTCCTTCAGGCCTTGGTAACTTTGCCCTTCGTCCGCCAGGCGACGTCTGAAGGTCGACGGCGACAGGCATAAACGCCGGGCCAGGCTTTCGGCATCGGGCCATTGTGCTGGCGCCAGTTGCAGCAAGTCGTGGCGAATGCGCCGGGCCAGGCTGGCCGGGTCGCGGTATTTGACCAGGATGTTGCCCGGCGCCTCGGCGAGGAAACGCTGCAGCTCCTCCGGCGTGCGCTTGAGCGGCAGATCGAGGCAGTCGGCGGCGATGATCATGCGCGTGCGCGGGCGCTCGAATTGCAGATTTTCGGAGAACATCACCCGGTAGTCGTCACAGAACGGCGGTTCGGCGCAGCGCAGATCGATGGCCAGGATCGGGATGCGCCGGCCCGCCAGCCAGCAGGCCACGCCGTGCACGATCATCCAGAAGGTGAAATAGGTGAAGGCCCGGCGCGGCTCATCGCGCGGTTCGTTGATGACGATCTCGGCCAGGCTTTGCTGACGCACCAGGCCCGGCTGCAGGTCTTCGAGCATCAGCCCGAGGAAGTCCAGGGCAGTGCGCAGGCCGTCGGCCAGGGTCGGTTGCATCATTGCCGCGCGGCACAGGAACGCCAGGCTGCCGCTGCGCAGGCCGCGCGGGTCCATGGCGAAGAACTCGTCGTTGCAGCGCCGCGCCAGCAGACGCCAGAGCCGGGCATAAGCGTCGGCGCTCACCCGTGCCTGGGGCAGGTCGAGGTGCTGCGCATCGATCCCGGCGCCGGCCAGCAACGCCGCGTCCGGCTCGCCCGCCGGACAGCTCTGCAACAGCGCTTCGCGCACCAGTTGCATGGAGATGGTGTCTTTCTCGCTCATCGACGATCCATTGTGCTCTGTGGCCGCCATCTTAAGGCTTGTCAGACGCTCGCAGCCAGACCAAGGAACGCCTGGATCAGGCGCAGTTCGCGGCGTCGCTCCAGGCAGCCGATCATGTGTTGGTTGACCAGCCCCGCGCCGCTCAAGGGGCGCGCCACCACCCTTGGGTCATGGGCGACCTCGGTGGACGACACCACGCCGATCCCCAACTCGGCCGCCACTGCCTCGGTGACCGCCTCACGGCTGTCCAGCTCCAGCAGCACCCGTGGCAGTACACGGCCCTCGGCACAGGCCTTGTCGAACGTGCGCCGGGTGGTTGAGCTTGGCTCGCGCAATACCATGATCTGCTTGTCCAGCTCGGACAGCGGCAGGTCGCCGTCAGCCTTGGCCCAGGCATGCCCCGCCGGCAACAGCGCGCACAGGCGCGACTCGCACAGGCTCTGCAGGTGCAGGCCCTTGCGCGGTTCGATCTCGGTCAGCACCGCGACATCGGCATGTTCGGACAACAATGCGGCCAGCGTCTCCTGGGCATTGCCCAGGCGCAGGTTGACGGTGATGCCGGGGTAGCGCTCGCGCAGCAGCGCCAGCATCGGCATTACCCGATGCGGCCCGTCGGCCGCCACCTCAAGGCGCCCGGTCAGCAACTGGCGGTTTGCCTCGAGCATCGCCTGGGCTTCCTCGGCAAGGCCGAACATGGCCCGGGTGATGGCCGCCAGCCGAGTGCCCTCCTCGGTCAGTTCGACCCGCCGCGCGGTGCGCCGCAGCAAGGTGATCTGGTAGTGCTCCTCCAGCGCCTTGACGTGCCCGGTGACTGCCGGCTGGCTGATGAACAGGCGCTCGGCGGCGCGGGTGAAGCTGCCCTCACGGGCCACGGCATCGAAGGCGCGGAGCTGGAACAGGTTCATATCTATCGGCCTGACTTATGGCTGGCATAACGACAAACAATTTGAATGATGGACCAGCGAATTGCAACCTAGCCCCCATAAGTTTCCAGCCCACCGCATGTGAGGAACCACGGAATGAGCAACGCCCCGATCCTGCTGACCCCCGGCCCCCTGACCACCTCGATCCGCACCCGCCAAGCCATGCTGGTGGACTGGGGCTCCTGGGACCGTGACTTCAACCAGCTGACCGCCAGCGTATGCGAGCAGCTGCTGGCGATCATCGACGGTGCCGCCAGCCACCACTGCGTGCCCCTGCAAGGCAGCGGCACCTTCGCCGTGGAAGCGGCCATCGGCACCCTGGTGCCGCGTGACGGCAAGGTGCTGGTGCTGATCAACGGCGCTTATGGCCAGCGCCTGGCGAAGATCTGCAAGGTACTGGGCCGCCAATACAGCACCTTCGAAACCGCCGAAGACCAGCCGACCACCGCCGCAGACGTCGACCGCCTGCTCGCCGCCGACCCAAGCGTTACCCATGTGGCCCTGATCCACTGCGAGACCAGCACCGGCATCCTCAACCCGCTGGCCGAGATCGCCCAAGTGATCAAGCGCCACGGCAAACGCCTGATCATCGACGCCATGAGCTCGTTCGGCGCACTGCCCATCGACGCCCGCGAAATTCCGTTCGAGGCGCTGATCGCAGCGTCTGGCAAATGCCTTGAGGGCGTACCGGGGATGGGCTTCGTGTTCGCCGAGAAAACCGCCCTGGCCGCCGCCGAAGGCAATGCCCACTCGCTGGCCATGGACCTGCACGACCAACACGCCTACATGGCCAAGACCGGCCAATGGCGCTTCACCCCGCCGACCCACGTGGTCGCCGCGCTGCACGAAGCACTGCAGCAGTACGCCGAGGAAGGCGGCCTGCCGGCACGGCACCAGCGCTATGCCGACAACTGCAAGACCCTGCTCGACGGCATGGCGAAGATCGGCTTGCAAAGCTTCCTCCCCGCCGAGATCCAGGCGCCGATCATCGTCACTTTCCACGCCCCCAGCGATGCTCGATACCAGTTCAAGGACTTCTACGAGCGGGTCAAGGCCAAGGGTTTCATCCTCTACCCGGGCAAGCTGACCCAGGTTGAAACCTTCCGCGTCGGCTGCATCGGCGTGGTCGGCCCTGACGGCATGCAGGCCGCCGTCAACGCCGTGGCCGAGGTGCTGCGGGAAATGGAAGTACTGGACATCTGACCCTCTGCCTACCCAACTTCAGGAAACCGCGCACATGAACTACAGCAACCCTACCCAGCTGCAAGCCGCCATCCTCGACTGGGCCGGCACCGTGGTCGACTTCGGCTCCTTCGCCCCCACCCAGATCTTCGTCGAGGCCTTCGCCGAGTTCGACGTGCAAGTGTCCATCGAAGAGGCTCGCGGCCCGATGGGCATGGGCAAGTGGGACCATATCCGCACCCTGTGCGACGTGCCGGAAATCGCCGAGCGCTACCGCAAGGTGTTTGGCCGCACGCCCACCGACGATGACGTCACCGCCATCTATGAACGCTTCATGCCCCTGCAGATCGAAAAGATCGCCGTGCACTCGGCGCTGATCCCCGGTGCGCTGGACACCTTGACCGGCCTGCGCAAGGGCGGGCTGAAGATCGGTTCGTGCTCGGGCTACCCGAAGGTGGTGATGGACAAGGTGGTCGAGCTGGCCGCGCAGAACGGCTATGTCGCCGACCACGTGGTGGCCACCGACGAAACCCCGAACGGCCGCCCATGGCCGGCCCAGGCCCTGGCCAACGTGATTGCCTTGGGCATCGACGATGTGGCGGCGTGCGTGAAGGTCGACGACACCGTGCCGGGCATCCTCGAAGGCCGCCGCGCCGGGATGTGGACCGTGGCGCTGGTGTGCTCCGGCAATGCCCTGGGCTTGACCTGGGAAGGCTACCAGGCGCTGAGCGCGGATAAGCTGGAGAGCGAGCGCAAGCGAATTCACCAGCTGTTTGCCAGCTCGCGCCCGCACTACCTGATCGACACCATCAATGAGTTGCCAGAGGTAATTGCCGATATCAACCGGCGGCTGGCCAAGGGCGAGATGCCGCAGGCGTTCTGACAGATCGGTGTCGCATTCTTCGCGGGTGAACCCGCTCCCACAGGAACATCACAGACTTCAAAGGCAGTGATATCTCTGGGGGAGCGGGTTCAAACGCGTAGGCGTCAGCGCAGGCAACCAAAAACCATCAAACTGCACGGTTGAGCTTCACCCACGAGGCGAACTTGTCGATGAAGCCCTGCAGGAACGGCCGGGTCTTGTCGCTCAATTTGCCGCTGTCCTCGAACAGCGTCGCCGCACCGCCGAGGTAAGCCTCGGGCATCTGCATGCAGGGCATGTCGAGAAACACCAGCGACTGGCGCACAGCGTGGTTGGCGCCAAAGCCACCGATGGCCCCTGGCGACACACTGACCACCGCCGCCGGCTTGCCGCTCCAGGCGCTCTGCCCATAGGGGCGCGAACCCACGTCGATGGCGTTCTTCAAGCCTCCGGGCACGGAACGGTTGTACTCGGGGGTAACGAACAGCACCGCGTCGCTACGCCGGATCTCGTCACGAAAACGCTTCCACGCCTCAGGCGGCGCCTCAGCCTCGACATCCTCGTTGTACAACGGCAAATCGCCGATTTCGACGATCCTCAGGGCAAGGCTGGACGGCGCCAGCTCAGACAGCGCGCGGGCGACCTTGCGGTTGTAGGAGTCCTTGCGCAAGCTGCCGACAACGACCGCTACCGAATAAACCTGGCTCATGGCGTTTGCATCCTCTGCGTGGGAAATGGGACGTACTAGTTATAGATGACCGTTCCTCGGACCCTGGATTTTTTTCCGCCCGGGCAAAAACTCCCAGGCGTTTCGCTGGTCTATGGCTGCAGACATTTCCCCAACGTTTCAGAGGGTTTCACCCAAAATGGCAGCAGTAATGGTCGGCCAGTTCCACGCCCGCGACGCCGAAGGCCGTATCTATCCCGTGCACGAATTCCAGGAGTCGACGCTCCAGGCCGACGGCAGCACCCTCGGTGCACCGATCACCACCTATCGCCTGGCCATTGGCGACCGGGTCAACTACCTGGGCGAGGACCGTTTCGAACTGGCCCAGACCGGCGTCGAGATCATTCGCATTCCTTGATGCAGTCGACCGTGTACGCGCCGTGCTCGTGCTGCAGGCCATGCACATCGGCGACGAAGCCGGGGAAGCCCTGGTCAAAGGCCCGGGCGAACGCCAGGTAATCGAGGATCGAGCGGGTCGCCTCGGTGAACCGCTCGCCCGGCATGATCAGCGGGATACCCGGCGGGTACGGCACCAGCATCACCGCCGCAACCCGCCCCAGCAGCTGTTCGATCGGCACCGCCTCCACCTCTTCCTTCACCATCCGGTCATAGGCCTGGGCCGGGCTCATGGCCACCTCCGGCAGTTTGGTGAACAGCCGTTTCAGCTGCTTGGCGGTGGCGTTGGCGCGGTAGCAGTCGTGCAACTGTTGGCACAACTCACGCAGGCCCAGCCCCTGGTAGCGCGCAGGCTGTTCGCCAACCACACTCGGCAGGCATTGCAGCAACGGCGTATTGCCATCGTAATGGCGCTTGAACTCCAGCAGCTCGGTAAGCAGGGTGCTCCACTTGCCCTTGGTGATCCCCATCGAGAACAGCACCAGGAAGCTGTACAACCCGGTCTTCTCCACCACCAGCCCGCGCTCCCAGAGAAACTTGCTGACCACTGCCGCCGGTATGCCGTGCTCGGCCAGCACACCACCGGCATTGAGCCCGGGCATGACCAGGGTGACCTTGAGCGGGTCGAGCAGCACGTAGTCGTCCGCCACCTCGCCAAAGCCATGCCACTCGGCCCCCGGCTGCAACAGCCAGTCCGCTGCCGCCAGGCGCTGGGTACCCTCGGCCGCCGGCGGCTGCCAGATGCCGAACCACCAGTCGTCGGCGGCGATGTGCTCGCGCAGGTTGGCCAGGGCCCGGCGAAAGCTCAGCGCCTCGTCGAACATCTCCTGCAAAAGCGAACGCCCGGCCGGGCCTTCCATCATCGCCGAGGCCACGTCCAGCGAGGCCAGGATGCTGTACTGCGGTGAGGTGGAGATATGCATCATGAACGCTTCGTTGAAGCGGTCGCGGTCAAGCGCACGTGTGGCGCCATCCTGCACATGGATCATCGACGCCTGGCTGAAGGCGGCCAGCAGCTTGTGGGTTGAATGGGTGCTGAAGAGCAGCGGGCCATCGTCGGCCTTGGGCGTGCCCATGGCGTAGCGGCCGGTGAAGAAATCGTGGAAGGCGGCGTAGGCGAACCAGGCCTCGTCGAAATGCAGCACTTCGACACTGGCGCCGAGGGCCTGCTTGATCAACCCCGCGTGGTAGCACAGCCCGTCGTAGGTAGAGTTGGTCACCACCGCCAGCTTGATCTTTGCCGCCCGGCCCTGGGCCAGCGGATGGGCCTGGATCTTCGCCTGGATCGATTCGGTGCTGAACTCACTGAGCGGGATCGGCCCGATGATGCCCTGCTCGTTGCGCTCCGGGCACAGGTAGATGGGGATGGCGCCGGTCATGATGATCGCGTGCACCACCGACTTGTGGCAGTTGCGGTCCACCAGCACCAGGTCATCGCGCCCGACCATGGCATGCCAGACGATCTTGTTGGCGGTGGAGGTGCCGTTGATCACGAAAAAAGTGTGGTCGGCGCCGAAGTTGCGCGCCGCGCGGGCCTCGGCTTCGGCCAGGGGGCCGGTGTGGTCGAGCAGCGAGCCGAGTTCGGGCACCGAGACCGACAGGTCCGAACGCAGGGTGTTCTCGCCGAAGAACTGGTGGAATGCCTGCCCCACCGGACTCTTGCGGTACGCCACGCCACCGCCGTGGCCCGGTGTATGCCAGGAATAGTTCGATTGCGCGGTGTGCTGCACCAGTGCCTTGAAGAACGGCGGCAGCAGGCCATCGAGGTAGTTGTGCGCAGCCCGTGCCACCTGGCGAGCGAGAAAGGGCACGGTGTCTTCGAACAGGTAGAGGATGCCGCGCAGCTGGTTGAGCTCGCTCATGGCCTCGGCGGGGGCGTTTTCCAGGGTGACCTGCTCGCCCAGGGCGAAGATCGGCAGGTGCGGCGCACGCAGGCGGGCCAGGCGGATCAGCTCGGCCATGTGTTGCAGCAGGTGGTTGTTGTCACCGGCCCCTTCGGCGCCGATCAGCATGCAGGCCAGCCCGTGGTGGGTGGTAGCGACCAGACGCGCTTCGGTGTAGTCGGCGGCGGCGAGGATGCTGAAACCGTCCTGGGCCAGCTCGGCGGCGATGCCACGCACCCGTTCGCCGGCAACGCTGTCGGCCTTGATTGCCCGGTGGACGATGAGGATGGGGAACTTGAGGTCCTTGTACATCAGGCGGCTACCTCTGCGGGGGCTTTTTTCCCTCAGGGTAGTCGAGTGTGGTGTTATCAGTACCGGCCTGATCGCCGGCAAGCCGGCTCCCACAGGGTGCGGCGCAGCATGCGGTCTATGTGGGAGCTGGCTTGCCAGCGATGGGGGCCAGCCGGCCTTCGAATCAGTTGGCAGCCGGCTCGGTCAGCGCCTGCCACATGGCCGGCCCACCTGCGGATTTGGCGATGGCCGCCAGGCGCTCGGCATGGGCTTGCAGCTCTTCCTCGCTGGCCATGATCACCCGCCCCGGCGCACGGCCGGCGATACGGCGGATCTCGCTGCCAGTACTGCCTTGCCCCTCATCATCGCCCGCAGCGTCACCGGCCAGCGACAGGCTGGTCTGCCCACCGGTCATCGCCAGATAGACGTCAGCCAGCAGTTCCGAGTCGAGCAGTGCGCCGTGCAGATCACGGCCGGAGTTGTCGATGCCGTAGCGTTTGCACAGGGCATCGAGGCTGTTGCGCTGCCCCGGGTGGCGCGAGCGCGCCATCATCAGGGTGTCGAGGATCGGGCAGTGCTGGGAGATATCGGCGCGGTCGTGCTGGCCCAGCAGGGCGAATTCGTTGTTGATGAAGCCAACGTCGAACGCCGCGTTGTGGATGACCAGGGTGGCGCCCTGGATGAATTCGAAGAACTCCTCGGCCACATCGCCGAAACGCGGCTTGCCGACCAGGAAGGCATCGGTGATGCCGTGGACGTTGATCGCGCCCTCGTCACTCTCGCGGTCGGGCTGCAGGTAGACGTGGAAGTGCCGCCCGGTCAGGCGTCGGCCCACAACCTCGACACAACCGATCTCGATGATGCGGTGGCCGTCGGCCACTGGCATACCCGTGGTTTCGGTGTCGAGGATGATGAACCGTTTGTCTTGCTGCTGCTCCACGCGGGGACTCCAACATGCGGTGCTTGAATTCAGGGCGGGAGTATACCGGACTCGGGGCCGCTTTGCGGCCCTTCGCGGCTAAAGCCGCTCCCACACTGGAGCGCATGGAACCTGTGGGAGCGGCTTCAGCCGCGAAGGGCTGCGCAGCAGCCCCATATGGATATCAACGCTTGGCGCGAAGCTCTTCGACACCGCGGTTGGCCAACTGATCAGCCCGTTCGTTGCCCGGGTGGCCAATGTGCCCGCGCACCCACTTCCAGGTCACCTTGTGGCGGTTGACCTGCTCATCGAGGGCCATCCACAGGTCGGCGTTCTTCACCGGTTCCTTCGCGGCAGTCTTCCAACCACGCTTCTTCCAGTTGACCATCCACTCGTTGATGCCCTTCATCACGTATTGCGAGTCGGTGGTCAGCACCACCGCGCATTCACGCTTGAGCGCCTTCAACCCTTCGATCGCGGCCATCAGCTCCATGCGGTTGTTGGTGGTTTCGCGCTCGCCGCCCCACAACTCCTTCTCGACGCCCTTGAACACCATCAGCACGCCCCAGCCGCCCGGGCCAGGGTTGCCTTTGCAGGCACCATCGGTGTAGATCTCGACGATTTCGCTTTCGCTCATGTACCACTCATCTTCAATGCTTTTCGATATCGGGGTTGCTGGCGTTGCGGTTGACCTTGGCCAGCGGCAGCGGCAAAAGCTTGCCCATGGGCTCGCGGCGCTCCTGACGAAGTGGCCGCAGGCCGACCATGATCTTGCGTGCCACCAGCAGGTAGACACCGCCACCGGCCGTCTGCCAGCCACCGGCAATGCGCTCCCAGCCGGCCAGGCGTTGCTGCCAGGCCGCCGAGGCAAGCGGCGGACGATAGCACCCGAAACGGCGTTTCTCCAGCGCGAAGCCCAGCAGGTTGAGCCAGTCGCCAACCCGCGACGGCGGGATGCAGCGCGCCTTGCGCAAGGCGCCGTGGCTGAAGAAATGGCGCATGCCCCAGCTGCTCCAGGGGTTGATACCGACGATAAGCAGATGGCCACCTGGGCGCACCGCACTGGCCGCTTCGCGCAGCAGGCCATGGGGCGACAGGCTGAAGTCCAGGCCATGTTGCAACACCACCACGTCGGCGGCGTGCTCTGACAGCGGCCAGGCCTGCTCCTCGCAGACGATCTCGACCCCCGGCAGCGGCGCGCCCAGGCGCACGTTGCGCTGCACCTGCGGGGCATTGGGCGGGGCGTCGGCACCGGGGCCGTAATGCACCAGATAGCCGCCGAAGAAGCGGCCGAGCTCTTGTTCGAGCAGTTTCTGTTCTTCCTCGAGCATCAATTGCCCGAGCGGCCCGTTGAACCACTCGCGGGCCAGGCTGATCAGTTCAACCCACTCGGGGTCGGCCTGGGCGAAGGCTTGGTCGGTCATTGCGTTCTCCCTCGAAGGTTCTCCGGCCGCGCCATCGCGGCTAAGATGCCTTCAATGTCCCGGCTTGGCGATACGGATCCGCACCATGATACAGATCGATGCCCTACCCGCTTTCTCCGACAACTACATCTGGTTGTTACAGGATACTGCCAATCGCCGCTGCGCGGTGGTCGACCCCGGTGATGCCGGGCCGGTGCAGGCCTGGCTCGACGCCCACCCAGGCTGGGCACTGACGGATATCCTCGTCACCCACCACCATCACGACCACGTCGGCGGCGTCGAAGCGCTGAAGAAGGCCACCGGCGCCCGCGTCTGCGGCCCTGCCCACGAACGCATCCCGGCCCGCGACCTGGCCTTGGAAGACAACGCCCGCGTGCAGGTGCTGGGGCTCGACTTCGAGGTGCTGGCCATGCCCGGCCACACCCTTGGGCACATCGCCTATTACACTGCGCAACCGGCCACGCCGCTACTGTTCTGTGGCGACACCCTGTTCGCCGCCGGTTGTGGCCGCCTGTTCGAAGGTACACCCGAGCAGATGCACCATTCATTGCAGCGCCTGGCCGCCCTGCCCGCTGCAACCCAGGTGTACTGCACCCACGAATACACCCTGAGCAACCTGCGCTTCGCCCGCGCCGTAGAGCCGCACAACCCGCACGTTCTGCAGCGGTTCGAAGACGTTACCCGGCTGCGCGCCGAAAATCGCATCAGCTTGCCCTCGACCATCGGCCTGGAACGTCAGACCAACCCTTTTTTGCGCACTGCTGAAACATACGTTAAAGAAAAAGCAGACGAATGGAAGGGTCTTTCAAACCCCACCCAAGCCACTGTTTTTGCTGCCTTGAGGTCTTGGAAGGACGTGTTCTGATAACCCTAAGATATATCGCGACACAGGGACAAAGGTTGACCCGGCCGGGACCGGTTTCTAGAATCGCCGAAATTTTTTGCCCGGATAACTGTCCCAGCCGATGCCTTCCACTAGCCGCAGAACCTCTCATTCGGTCGCCTTGACGCGACTGGCCCAGATCAGTGCACTGGCGCTGGCCGCCACCCTGGTCGGCTGCCAGAGCACCCGTCAGCTCGACGAATCCGACAGCGTTCGCGCGCACAATTACCAGGCGCGGATCAAGCACAAGCCCGCCCCGCTGCTGGTCAAACCAAAGGAGCAGGCCCCGCAGGACGTGTGGGAGCGCATGCGCCAGGGCTTCGCCCTGCAGGACAACGTCGACGTCAACCCGCGCATCGAGCAGCAGCGCCTGTGGTTCGCCAGCAACCCGTCGTTCCTCGAGAACGCCGGCGAGCGTGGCAGCCTCTACCTGCACTACATCGTCGAGCGCCTGGAAGAGCGTGACATGCCGCTGGAGCTGGCCCTGCTGCCGGCCATCGAGAGCGCCTACAACCCAATGGCCTACTCCCGCGCGCACGCCGCCGGCATGTGGCAGTTCATCCCGTCCACCGGGCGCCACTTCAACCTGCGCCAGACCAACTTCTACGATGGCCGCCGCGACATCACCGCATCGACCAACGCCGCGCTGGATTACCTGAACCGCCTGCACGACATGTTCAACGGCGACTGGCTGCTGGCCCTGGCTGCCTACAACGCCGGCGAAGGCACCGTCAGCCGCGCCATCGAGCGCAACGAACGCCTTGGCCTGCCCACCGACTACTGGAACCTGCCGCTGCCGCAGGAAACCCGCGACTACGTGCCCAAGCTGCTGGCCCTGTCGCAGGTGGTCAACACCCCGCAAGCCTATGGCGTCAACCTCAACCCGATCGCCAACGAGCCCTACTTCGAAGCCGTCGCCATCAACGAACGCCTCGACCTGTCGCGGGTCGCCGCCTTCGCCGACATCGACGAGGACGAGCTGATCCAGCTCAACCCGGCGTTCAAGAAGCGCATGACCGTGGACGGCCCCAAGCAACTGCTGGTGCCCACCGCCAAAGCGCAGTTGCTGACCGATCGCATGTCCAACCTCAAGCCCGAGGAGCTGGTCAGCCTGCAGCCGAACAAGGCCGTGTTCAATGCTGCCCTGGCCGAGGCCAAGGCGCCGGCGGCGCGCAGCTACCGGGTCAAGCGCGGCGATAACCTGGCCAGCATCGCCAAGGCCAACCGGGTGTCGGTCAAGCAGCTGCAGGGCTGGAACAAGCTGCGCGGCAACAGCCTCAAGGTCGGCCAGGTACTGGCCCTGCGTGGTGGCAGCGCACCGAGCGCCGCCGCCAACCGGGTCGCCGACTCGAAGCAGCGTTCCACCCAGTACAAGGTGCGCAAGGGCGACTCGTACTACCTGGTGGCCAAGCGTTTCAATGTCGAGATGCAGCACCTCAAGCGCTGGAACCCGCGCAGCGGCCATGCGCTCAAGCCAGGGCAAACGCTGACCGTTTACCTGGCGCGTTAACAGCCCAATCGCGGGGCCAGCCCCCTCCCACGCCGATCTCCATCTGGCGTGGGAGCCGGCTTGCCCCGCGGAGC
>NZ_JBDJLM010000037.1:0-50153 GCF_039673365.1 Pseudomonas sp. TWI923
CTGGAACACCACGATGCGCTGCGTTTGGGCTTCGTGCAGGAGCAAGGCCAGTGGCAGGCGACCTACCACGGCCTGCCTGAAGGCAGCGTGCTGTGGCGCCGCGAGGTGGCCGATGCCGCCGCACTGGAGGCGCTGGGCCGTGAAGCCCAGGCCAGCCTGGACCTGGCTAGCGGCCCGCTGCTGCGGGCGGTGCTGGCCGAGTATCAAGGCGAACAGCGGCTGCTGCTGGTGATCCATCACTTGGCGGTGGATGGTGTGTCGTGGCGGATCCTCTTCGAGGACCTGCAACAGGCTTACGAGCAAGGTACGCAAGCCCAACTGCCAGCGCGCACCAGCAGCGTGCGCGATTGGGCGGGGCAACTGCAGGACTACGCCCGAGGCGACGCGGCGCAACAGCAACTGGATTACTGGCAAGCGCAACTGCAAGGTGTCGACACCGACCTGCCGTGCGAACGCCCTGAAGGCAGCCTGGCCAACCAGCACGGCCGTTCGGTGGCCACCCAGCTGTCGCGGGAAACCACCCGCAAGTTGCTGCAAGAGGCCCCGGCGGCCTACCGCACCCAGGTCAATGACCTGCTGCTGTGCGCCCTGGCCCGAGTCATCGGGCGTTGGAGCGGGCGTGACGACACGCTGATTCAACTGGAAGGGCACGGCCGCGAGGCGTTGTTCGACGCGCTGGACCTGACTCGTACGGTAGGTTGGTTCACCAGCCTGTTCCCGGTTCGTCTGGGCCGCTGCGAGGCACTGGGCAGCAACCTGCGCCTGGTCAAGGAGCAACTGCGAGCGATCCCGGACAAGGGCCTGGGCTGGGGCGCGCTGCGCTACCTGGGCGACGAAAGCGTGCAGGCCGACCTGGCAGCGCTGCCGGTGCCGCGCATCACCTTCAACTACCTGGGCCAGTTCGACGCAAGCTTTGCGGGCGAGGACGGCGCGCTGTTCGTGCCGGCCGGCGAAGCCGTGGGCCCGGACCAGAGCCCGCTGGCGGCACTGGGCAACTGGCTGACGCTCAATGGCCAGGTGTACGGCGGCGAGTTCAGCATGGGTTGGCGTTTCAGCACGCAGATGTTCGACGAAGCCACCGTGCAACGCCTGGCGGATGACTACGGTCGCGAGCTGGAAGCCCTGGTCGAGCACTGCTGCACCTTGCAGGAGCGCTCGGCGACGCCGTCGGACTTCCCGCTGGCCGGCCTGGACATGACCGGGCTGGACAGCCTGCCGGTGCCCCTGGCGCAGATCGAGGACATCTACCCGCTGTCGCCGATGCAGCAGGGCATGCTGTTCCACACCCAGGAAAGCAGTGGCGCCGACCTGTACATCAACCAGATCAGCGTGCCGGTGCAAGGGCTCGACCTGCCGCGCTTCGAGGCGGCCTGGAACCAGGTGATCGCCCGTCACGAGATCCTGCGCACCGGTTTCTGCGCCGCCGCGACCCTCGCCCAGCCGTTACAGCTGGTGCGCCGCGAGGCCAGGCTGGCGTTGCAGGTGATCGACTGGCGCGACCGCGAGGCCGACCCGGCGGCGCTGCAAGCCGTGGCAGCGGCTGAATGTGCCAAGGGCTTCGACCTGCTGCAGGCGCCGCTGACCCGGATCACCCTGGTGCGCACTGCCGAGGACGCCTACCAGCTGATCTGGACCAGCCACCATATCCTGATGGACGGCTGGAGCACCTCGCGCCTGCTGGGCGAAGTGTTCCAGGCCTACGCCGGGCAGGCACTGCCGGAGCGCCAGGGGCGCTACCGCGATTACATCGACTGGCTGCAGCGCCAGTCGGCCGAGGCCGACGAGCAGTTCTGGCGTGCACGCCTGGCCGACCTGGACGGGCCGACCCTGCTGGCCGGCACCCTGGCGCCACAGCCGGCACCGGGCGAAAGCGGCCATGGCGCGCTGTACCTGAACTGGGACGCGGCCGCCACGGCGCGCCTCAAGGCCCAGGCCCAACGCCTGCGGGTGACCAGCTACACGCTGATCCAGGCCACCTGGCTGCTGCTGTTGCAGCGCTACAGCGGGCAGTCGAGCGTGTGCTTCGGCGCCGTGGTGGCGGGCCGTCCGGCCAGCCTGGCGGGGGCCGACGAAATGCTTGGCCTGTTCATCAACACCTTGCCGATCGTCCAGACCCTCGACCCGCAATTGTCGGTGGGCGAGTGGCTGACGCAATTGCAGGCCTACAACCTGGAGGCCCGCGATCACGAGCACGCGTCGCTGGCGGATGTCCAGCGCTGGTCAGGGCAGGGCGGACAGGCGCTGTTCGACAGCATCGTGGTGTTCGAGAACTACCCGATCGACGAGCGCCTGGCCGATGCCGGTGACGATCAGTTGCGCTTCGGCGAGGTCAAGGGCCGCGACGTGACCAACTACGCCATGGACCTGGCGGTCAGCCTGGGCAGCACGCTGTCCATCGAGTTCCTCTACCTGCGCGAGCGCTTCACCGAAGCGGCCTGCGCCCAGGTGATGAGCAGCTTCGAAGTGCTGCTGCTGGCCATGCTCGACGATGCCCAGGCGACCCTGGGCAGCCTGGGCGTGCTCGATGCCCAGGCCTGTGATGGGCTGCAACGCGGTAACGTGCTGGCCGCCGGCGAACCTGAGCCGCTGCTGGTGCATGCCATTGCCCGCCAGGCCGCCCTGCGCCCTGATGCCGAAGCCGTGACCTGCGCAGGCCAGAGCCTCACCTATGGGCAGCTCGAGCAACGCGCTGCGGCACTGGCCACACGCCTGCTGGCCGCCGGCGTCGGGCCGGAGACCCGCGTGGGTGTGGCGCTGGAGCGCTCGGTGCAGATGATCGTGGCCTTCTATGCGGTGATGAAGACCGGTGCGGCCTATGTGCCGCTGGACATCGACTACCCCCGTGAGCGCCTGGACTGGATCATCGAGGACTCGGCGATGAGTGTGCTCATTACCGAGAGCCGCGTCAGTGCCCGCCTGGGCGACACGGCGGTGGCGCTGTGCATCGAGCTGGACACCGTGTCGCTGCCGAGCGCCGCGCAGGCGGTGGTGTCGAGCGCACGCCCGGGCAACCTGGCCTACCTCATCTACACCTCGGGTTCCACCGGCAAGCCCAAGGGCGTGGCGGTGTCCCAGGGTGGTATCGCCATGCATTGCGCGGCGATCGCCGAGCGTTACGAGATGGGCCCGCACACCCGTGAGCTGCTGTTCATGTCGTTCGCCTTCGACGGTGCCCAGGAGCGTTGGCTGTCGACCCTGCTGCGCGGTGGCTGCCTGGTGCTGCGCGACAACCAGCTGTGGACCGCCGAGCAGACCTGGCAGGTGCTGCACGAGCAGGCCATCACTATCGCCTGCTTCCCGCCGGCCTACCTGCAGCAACTGGCCGAGTTCGCCGAAGGCCGTCAGCCGCCGGCGGTGGACATCTACTGTTTTGGCGGTGACGCGGTGGCCCAGGCCAACTTCGACCTGGTGCGGCGCAACCTGCGCCCGCGCTGCCTGACCAACGGCTACGGCCCGACCGAAACGGTGGTCACGCCGCTGCTGTGGAAGGTCGCTGCCGACGCCCGTTGCGAGGCTGCCTATGCGCCGATCGGCACCCGGGTCGGCGAGCGCACTCTGTATGTGCTCGACACCCACCTCAACCCGCTGCCGACCGGCGTGGCCGGTGAGCTGTACATCGGTGGCGAGGGCGTGGCGCGGGGTTATCACGCCCGCCCGGGGCTGACCGCCGAGCGTTTCGTGGCCGACCCGTTCAGCGCCGGTGGGCGCCTGTACCGCACCGGGGACCTGGTGCGCCAGCGGGCCGACGGGGTGTTCGACTACCTCGGCCGCCTGGACAACCAGGTCAAGGTGCGTGGTTTCCGCATCGAGCTGGGCGAGATCGAAGCGCGCCTGCGCCAGCAAGCGGGGGTGCGTGACGCGGTGGTGATCGCCCGTCGCGAGGACAGCGGCGACCAGTTGCTGGGCTACGTGGTGACCGCAGCAGATGGCCCGGCGGAGCAGGCCCTGCGTGAAGCGTTGCAGGCGCAGCTGCCGGACTACATGGTGCCGAGCCGGATCATGGTGCTCGATGCCTTGCCGCTGAACCCCAATGGCAAGGTCGACCGCAAGGCCCTGCCACAGCCGGGCGCCAGTGAACGCCATTACCAGGCGCCGCGCAACTTCGCCGAACGGGCGTTGGTGGAGGTCTGGCAAGAGGTGCTGGGGGTCGAACGGGTTGGCGTGACCGACAACTTCTTCGAGCTGGGCGGCGACTCGCTGCGCATCCTCAAGGTGCTCGGCAAGCTGCGCGGGCGCAGCGACCTGGGCCTGGAGCTGAAGCTGCGCGACCTGATGACCCGGCCGACCATTGCTCAGCTCAGTGGCTATGACGAGCAGCAGGAGGCCGTGCTTGACCCGCTGCTGTTGCTCAACAGCCCAAGCCCGGCGCGCCCGGCGCTGTTCTGCCTGCACGCCGGCTTCGGCACGGTGTTCGACTACGAGCCGCTGGCTCGCCAGCTGGAGGGGCGCCACAGTGTCTACGGGTTGCAGTGCCGCATGCTGCTGGACCGTGATTGGCAGGATGATTCGCTGCAGGGCATGGCCATCGACTATGCCCAGTACATTCGCCAGAAACAGGCCGATGGCCCGTACCTGCTGCTGGGCTGGTCGCTGGGTGGCACGCTCGCGGTGCTGGTGGCCGAAGAGCTGCGGCGCCAGGGCCAGGAGGTCGGCTTCGTCGGCCTGGTCGACAGCTTCATCCCGGGGCAGGGCGCCAGCCTGGTCGGTGATGACGAGGAGCTGCGCAGTTTCCTGGCCGTGACCCTGCAGTGCGAGGCCGAACAGTTGCCGGCCGTGGTTTGCCCGCAGCCGTTGCAGGTGACGCCACTGGCCGAGACGATCGGCCAGGCGCAGGCACAGCTGGCCAGCGCCACGGGCTTCGATGCACAGGACCTGGCCCAGGGCTTCGTGGTGGCCATGCGCCTGAAAGCGCTCAGCGAACAGCAGGGCGACTTGCCTACGCTGGATGTGCCAATCCACTGCTGGTGGGCCGGTGACGCGGCCAGCCAGGCGGCGGTGGCGGCGTTCGAGGCCGGGCTGGGCCAGGTGGCGCAACGTCACTGGCTGAACACCACGCACTTCGCCATCCCACGCCATGCGGCCCTGCTGCGGGCTGTGCATGAGTACCTTGGCAGCCTCGAGACCATCGCCGGCTGATACCCCTGGGCCCTGTTTACAGGGCCCGGTTCTTTTCATCGTTGAAGGATTGAATGATGCCTGTGCATCCTGACCTGGCCGTGTTCCTCGAACTGGCCGAACTGGGCCGCCTGAGCGGCGCCACCCGTGCCTTGCACGAACTGCCTGTAGACCAGGCGCGCGAGGTGTTCGAGCAGGCCTCGGACATTCTCGACCCGACCCCGCCGGGCGACCTGCAGGTGACTGCCCACGAAGTGCTGCTGGACGATGGCCAGGTGCTCGCCGCGCGGCTGTACCGGCCACAGGGCGCTCAAGGGGCGCTGCCGGTGATCTTCTACCTGCACGGTGGCGGTTACGTGGTCGGCAGCCTCGATTCCCATGACTCGATCTGCCGTCGCCTGGCCGCCGGTGGGCGCTTTGCGGTGTTCGCGCCGGCCTATCGGCGTGCCCCGGAGCACCCGTTCCCGGGGCCGCTGGACGATGTGCGCGGTGCGGCCAACTGGCTGGCCGGGCAGGCCCAGGCCCTGCAACTGGACGCTGGGCGGGTGATCTTTGCCGGCGACAGTGTCGGCGCCAGCCTGGCCACGGTGCTGGCGATCATCGCGGCACGCGAGCCCGAGCGCCTGCAACTGCAGCCCAAGGGGCAGTTGCTGCTGTACCCGGTGACCGATATCAGCCGTGAACGTGCTTCGCATCAGCAGTATGCCGAGGGCTACCTGCTGGAGACCGAGACCCTGCGCTGGTTCTACAAGCAGTACCTGGGTACTGCGGGGCGTGCCGATGACTGGCGGGTGTCGCCGTTGTTGCAGGCCGACCTGAGCGGCCTGGCGCCGGCCTACCTGGCGGTGGCCGAGTACGATCCGCTGTTTGATGAGGGTTTGGCGTACGCCCAGGCGCTGCGTGAGCAGGGCAATGCATTGACGCTGCAGGTGGCCGAAGGGCTGACCCACGACTTTTTGCGGATGTCGGGCATGGTGGAAGAGGTTGGGGCGATTTATGCCGGGCTGCTGGACTGGGCCTCGGCCAGGGTGGCTTGAGGGATAGCGCAGCTTTTCAGATCGTGGGGCTGCTTTGCAGCCCATCGCGGCACAAGGCCGCTCCTACAGGGGGATCGCAATCTTCTGTGGGAGCGGCCTTGTGTCGCGATGGGGCGCGTAGCGGCCCCGGCTATGCGGGATGAATCAGTGAAATCGGCACCCTCACAATCAGCGTGAGCGGGCCTGAAGAGCAAGCCCCCTGCCTCAGGCAGGGGACCGGTGACGCGGGGGATTTACCACTTGTAAGTCAGCTCGGCGACCACGCTGCGGCCTTCACCCAGGTTGCACGCCTGGTAGAAGAAGCAGGAGGCCACGTAGTACTTGTTGGTCAGGTTGTTGACGTTGACGGCGGCCTGGGCCCCGCGCAGGCTCGGGTCGAGCTTGCCCAGGTCGTAACGCACGGCGGCGTCATACAGGGTGTAGGACGGGACCTTGAAGGTGTTCATGCTGTCGCCGAAGGTCCAGCCGGTGTAGCGCACGCCGGCACCGACGCTCAGGCCCTGCAGCGGGTCGAACGGGATGGCGTAGTCAGCCCACAGCGAGGCCAGCTTGGCCGGCGCCTTGAACGGGCGCTTGTCTTCGTTGCCGTCGTTGCTCTTGGTGACTTTTACGTCGCTGTAGGACAGCGAGCCGGTCAACTTCAGGTCGTCCATCACGGTGGTGATGGCTTCCAGTTCCACACCCTTGGAGCGGATTTCGCCGGTCTGGATGCTGTTGAACAGGTCTTGCGGGTCGGTGGTGACCGCGTTCTGCTTGGTCAGGTCGTAGACCGACAAGGTGATCTGGGTGTCGGTGCCTGGTGGCTGGTAGCGCACACCCACTTCGTACTGCTTGGCGGTTTCCGGCTCGAATGGCTTGCTGCCGCGGGCAGGCCCGGTGGTGCCTACGACCGGGTTGAACGACTCGCTGTAGCTGACGTACGGCGCAAAGCCGTTATCGAACAGGTAGACCAGGCCGGCGCGGCCGGTGAAGTCACGCCAGTGCTGGTCGGCCGTCTCGATGTCGGTGAAGCGGTCTTCGGTCTGGGTGCGTGCGCGGTCTTCGCGGCCGCCCACGGTCAGCACCCAGCGGTCCCACTTGAGCTGGTCCTGGAAGTAGTAGCCGACCTGGGTGCTGCGCTGCAGGTTGTTGACCCAGCTGGCGTTGACCGAGGTGTCCACCGGGCTGCCGTAGGTCGGGTCGAACACGTTGATCGGCGTTGCATTGCCCCAGCGCTCGTTACGCACCGACTTGCTCCAGCTGTAGTCGATGCCGAACAGTGCGGTGTGGGAGATCGGGCCGGTGTCGAAGCTGGCTTGCAACTGGTTGTCCAGTGCCAGGTGGCTGCCGTAGGCGTGGCGGATCTGCCACTGGCGGTTGATCGATGCACCGGGCACGCCATCGGGGCCGGTGATCAGGCCGGTCGAGCTCAGGCCGAAGGAGCGCGCCAGGTAGTTCTCCTGGTTGTCGAAGTCGCTCCAGCGCACGTTCTGGCGCACGGTCCAGGTGTCGTTGAACTCATGGCTGAACTCGTAGCCCAGCGAGGTGCTTTCGACTTCCTCGAAGTCGAAGCTCGGCTCGCCGACGAAGCGGTCCATGGGCACCTTGCCGTACGGGCTGGAACCGTTGACGGCGGCCCAGGGGATGGTGGTCGGGGCCAGGGCCTTGTTCTTCTGGTACGACGCCAGCACGGTCAGGCTGGTCTGGTCGTTGGGGCGCCAGGTGAAGCTGGGGGCGATGTAGCCGCGATCGTCGTCGGTGTGGTCGTACAGGCCATCGGCCTCGCGGCCCAGGCCGACCAGGCGGTACATCAGGGTCTTTTCGTCGTTCAGGGCGCCGCTGACATCGAACTTGGCCTGGCGGCGGTGGCCGGTGCCGGCGGAAAGGCCGAACTCGCCACGGTCATAGTCGGTGGGGCGCTTGGAGATCGAGTTGACCATGCCGCCGGGATCGGCCTGGCCGTACAGGATCGAGGTCGGGCCTTTGAGCACTTCGACGCGCTCCATGCCGTACGGCTCTTCGCTGAACATGCCGAAGAAGCCCAGCGGGCGCAGGCGCAGGCCATCGCGGTAGGTGAAGGAAATGGCGTAGCCGCGCAGGTAGATGTTGTCGGCGGCGTTGTTGGCGCCGCCGGAGTCGGAACGCACGCCGGAGGTGTAGCGCAGTGCCTCGTCCAGGCGCTGCACGCCCATGTCGTCCATGCGCTCGCGGGTCACCACCGAGATGGCCTGGGGGTTTTCCAGCATCGAGGTGTCGGTCTTGGTGCCGGTGGCGGTGCGGCGGGCGACGTAGCCCTTGGTTTCACCCCACGGCGAGTCGTCGACGCGGGTGGAGGACACCACGCTGGCGTCCAGGGTCATGGCGCCGGCGTTGTCCTGGCCGAGCACCGTCAGGGTGCTGCCGTCGAGGGTGTAATGCAGTTGGGTGCCGCCCAGCAGCTGGCGAACGGCCTGGTCCACGCTGAGCCGGCCACGTACGCCCGGGGTGCTGAGGTTGCCGAGGGTGTCGGGGCTGTACAGCACCTGCAGGCCGGTCTGGTCGGCCAGTTGCATCAGCGCGCTGGCCAGGGACTGTGCGCCGATGTTGAATTCGTAGGTCTGGCTCTGTGCCTGGGCTGCCAGCGAGGTCCCGAGTGCCGAGACCATCACAGCGGCAGGCAGACCCAAGGACAGGGAGCGTCGGAGGTACAAGGCGCGGGCAAGCGGTGAAAGGGTAGGGCGGGACTGCACGTGTGGATGCTCCGGTATGTTAAGTGGGAATAGTTTTTATTAGCTTTCAATGAAACGAACGAGCGATGAAAAACCGGATGGATTTGTGAAAAAAAAATGAAAAGAGCTGAAATGAGGGTGGCGTGACGGCGCCGGTGTTCGCCGGCAAGCGGTCTAGCGCAGTGGTTGCAAGGGGGAGGTGGGGCTGCCAGGCAGCCCCGGGAGAAGGCCTGCGGGGGTCAGGCGGTTTGTGCGTCGGCGACCACTTTGCCGCGCTCCAGGCGCAGCAACTGGTCGGCCACCGGGAAGTAACGGTCGTCGTGGGAGATGACGATGATGGTCTTGCCCAGGCGTTTGAGGTCGGGCAGCAGCTCGGTGTAGAACACCTGCCGGAAGGTCGGGTCCTGGTCGGCGGCCCACTCGTCGAACACCAGCACCGGGCGCCCTTCCAGCCAGGCGTTGAGCAGGGCCAGGCGCTTGCGCTGGCCGGTGGACAGGTCGGTGGTGCTGAAGGCGCCGTCAAGCAGTTGCACCTTGTGCGCCAGTTGCAGGCGCGCCAGGTACTTCTGCGCATCGTCCGGGGTGGCCTGTGCACCGCCGATGACTTCGTCGAACAGGTAGTAGTCGGCGAACACCGTGGTGAACAGCTGGCGATAATCGTCACGGTTGCTGGCCACCACGGGCTGGCCATTGACCGCGACATGCCCTTGGTGGGGTTCGTAGAGCCCCAGCAGCAGTTTGATCAGGGTGGTCTTGCCACAGCCGTTGCCGCCGACGATGAACAGGATCTCGCCGGGTTTGACCTTGAAGCTCACCGGCCCGACCGTGAACGGCTCGATGCCGGGGTTGGTCGGGTAGGTGTAGGTGACGTCGACCAGCTCCAGGCTGTGCAGCGCCTTGTGGTTGGCCTGGGGGGCGTTTTCCAGCAGCAGGTGCGGCTCGGGCGAACTGAACCGCTGCGACAGCTCGGCGATGCGGCGCAGGGCGATCTGTGCTTTGCTGATGATCGGCAAGGTGGTGATCAGGTGCTCCAGCGGGCCTTTCATGTACAGCAGCACCAGGACGAAGCCGCTGATCACCGACTTGTCGTTGGCCGGCCACATCGATTGCAGGGTCAAGGCCAGGCCGATGACCAGGAAGAACAGCATCGAGCCCAGGCTCTTGGCGATCACGAAGGTGTTGATCGAGCGCACCTGGGTATCGCGGATGCCATCGGCGGTCTCGCGGATGCCGTGGTTGAGCATGCGCTGGCGGCGGGTGCGGTGGATGCGCAGCTCCTTGGCGCCCTCGGCGATGGCCTGGTAGTGCTTCTGCAACTGGTCCTCGGCGTCGCGGGCGGCGACGAAGCCGCGGATGCCGCGGGCCCGTGCGGCGTACTGGATGACGCTGCCGACACCCACGGCCAGCAGCACCAGCAGGAACATCGGCAGCGACAGGTAGGCCAGGTAGCCCAGGCAGCCCAGGGTCACGGTCAGGGAGATGGCCAGCGGGGCGAACACGTAGGCGAAGTCGCTGACCGTGTCGACGTCATGGGTGAGCACCGGGATCAGCCGATGGCTGCGGTACTGTTCGATCTGCTCGATCGGCGCGGCCAGCACCTTCTCGCCCAGCTGCTTGCGCAGCGCGGCGATCACATGCTGGCCCACATAGTTGGTGCCGATGTCCGAGCAGATGCTGCTGACCAGCGCCACCACGCACAGGCCGATGAAGGCCAGCACCACGCCTTGCTGCAAGCCGCCGTCGCTGTGCAGGCCATTGTTGATGGTGGCAAGCAGCGCGGTGATGCTCAGGCCGCCGAGCATGCCCAGCAGGGTGGCGATGGTCACCGTCGGCCAGAACGGGCGCAGCAGCCCCAGCAGTTGGCGCAGCGCCCCGGGAGGTTGAGGACTCATGGAGGCTTCCTGTCAGGCGCGGGTGAGGGCAATGGCGGCTGCGTGCAGGGGCACGGCCTCGGCGTGCTGCGCCAGCGCCTTGTACAGCGATTCGCCGATTTCCGCCGCGCGGCTTGGCAGCACCGACAGCAAGGTGTCGCTCAGGCCGTGGCTGGTTTCGCAGAAGCCTTGCAGGTACACCGGCGCCTGCAGCTCGGCGCTGCTCAGGGCGCGGTAGTCGCGCTCGACGCTGAAGTCCTGCAGGTAGCCTTGCAGCGGGGCCAGCAGGTCACGGTGCGAACGGCGCTCGTAGCCGGTGGCGAGGATCACCGCGTCGTAGCGGTGGGTCTGCGACTGCTGGGTGGCCAGGTCCTGCAGGGTCAGCTCGATGCCTTCGGCGGTGGCGGTGGCGGCCTGCACCTGGCGGCGGCAGAGCACGGCGTGGCGGTACTGGTGGGCGACCTTCTGGCGGTAGAGGATGCCGTAGATGCGTTCGAGCAGGTCGATGTCGACCACTGAGTAGTTGGTGTTGTGGTACTCGGCGATCAGCTTCTGGCGGTCGGCCTGTTCCTGGTTGAACACCAGGTCGGTGTAGTCCGGGGCGAAGATCTCGTTGACGAACGGGCTGTCGTCGGCGGGCTTGAGGGCGCTGGAGCGCACAATCATGTCGACCTTGACCGAGGGGAAGCTGTCGTTGAGGTCGATGAAGGCCTCGGCGGCGCTCTGCCCGGAGCCGACGATGGCGATGCGCATCGGCTTGCCCTGGTTGCAGGGCAGGGTGGCCAGGCTGCTCAGGTAGGTGGAGTGGTGGAACACCCGTGGGTCATCCTTGAAGGCGCGGAAACTGTCCGGGACCTTGGGCGTGCCGCCGCTGCCGACTACAACCGCGCGGCTCAGGCGGGCGTGTTCGCGGCCCTGGGCGTCACGCGAGATAACCCGCAGCTGGCGCACTTTGCCGGCGTCCAGCACTGGCTCGATGCGGGTCACTTCTTCGCCGTACTGGGCCTGGGTGGCGAAGTGCTCGGCGGCCCAGCGCAGGTAGTCGTTGTACTCCAGGCGGCAGGGATAGAAGGTGCCCAGGTTGATGAAGTCGGCCAGGCGCTGCTTCTGGTGCAGGTAGTTGACGAAACTGTAGGGGCTGGTGGGGTTGCGCAGCGACACCAAGTCCTTGAGGAAGGAGATCTGCAGCTCGCTCTGGGTGGCCAGGGTGTTGCCGTGCCAGCGGTAGTCGCTCTGTTTGTCGATGAACAGTGCATCGAGGGCGTGGCCGTGGGTTTCGGCGAGTTCTTCCAGGGCAATGGCCAGGGCCAGGTTGGAAGGGCCGAAGCCCACGCCGATGAGGTCGTGGACCTGCTGGGGGGAATGGGGCTGGCTCATGCTATCGGTTCCTTGAGGTGGCGGGGGAGGCCTTTGGCGCTCACCCCGGGCTGCGGGAGTACATCGATAGAACGAGAAGCGGTGGGGACAATTTAGCGTGGGCCAGGCCCTCAGAGTTCGCGTACGACCCTGAAACCCAGCCAGTCGCCGGGCCGCCGGGGGACCATCACGTTGCGGTTGCCGGAACGGGAGAAGATTGGTGCTTCGCCCCAGTCGTTGCCGCGCACCTGCACCAGTTCGCAACTGTCCGCGCTACGGGTGGAATGGCCCCAGGCGCTGCCGTCGGTGGGGGCACCGACATAGTTGTCGTGCAGGCAATCGGCGACCCATTCGTAGACATTGCCGTGCATGTCGTACATGCCGAAGGCGTTGGGCGGGAAGCTGCCCACCGGCGAGGTGAAACTGTAGCCGTCCTTGGGCCCGTAGACGTTGGCGTGCTGGCTGATTTCGTAGTCGGCACCTGGGTCGAGGGGGAAGGGGAACGGGCCGGTACTTCCGGCGCGGGCGGCGTATTCACGTTCCGCTTCGCTGACCATGCGGTAGGTCTTGCCGGTCTTCTTCGACAGCCACTCCACGTAGTCCTGCACGTCGTAGTAGGTCATGCACACCGCCGGCTGCCGCGGGCCCTGCTTGTAGGTCGGCTTGCTGGCGGTGCACTTGCGCCCGGGGCGTACGTCGCCGTCATGGATCACGGCGCCGCTCTGCTTGATGTAGGTGTCCCACTCCTCGGCGGTGACTTGGAAGCGGCTCATGGCGAACGACTTGGCGAAGGTCACCTTGTGCATCGGGCCTTCGTCGTCCTGGCGGCCCTGTTCGTCGTCGGGGGTGCCCATCATGAAGCTGCCGGCCGGCAGCACGACCATCTCCGGGCAGGCGCCGGTGCAGTCACGGAACACCGTGCCGGGCGTGGGCGCCGGCGTGGTGGTGGCCAGCGCCGGCAGGCTGCAGGCGGCGAGCAGGGCGGCAAGGGTAAGGCGAGGCAAGGCAGTGTGCATGGAAGATCCTTTTCTAGAGTTGCTGGGTGACCAGGGCCATGACCCGGTCAATCTGCTGCTCGTCATTGAGCAGCCCCGGGGCCAGGCGAATGACCGGGCCGACTTCGCGGTACACCGCATCGCACATGACCTTGTTGGCGATCAGCTGCGCGGCGAAGGCGTCGGGGTCCTTGCCGGGGACGCGGAAGAAGGTGAAACCGGCGGAGAACTCGGGGCTGCGTGGTGTCACCAGTTCGATCTGGCGGTGTTCGGCCAGGCGCTCCTTGAGCAGGCTGTTGAGCTGGTGGATGCGCGCCTGGACGTCGGCCTTGCCCAACTGCAGGTGCAGCTTGAAGGCCTCGCTGGTGGCCCAGCGGTGCTCGAAGGCGTGGTAGCCGCCGGGGGTCATGATGGTGGCGAAGTCTTCGTCGCGGGAGAAGGTGGCGACGCTGGGGGTGAGGTGCTCCATGCCGGTGGACGCGGCGCAGATCAGGCCGGTGCCGCGGGGGCCGAACATCCACTTGTGGGTGCCGGCGATGAAGTAGTCGCAGTTGAAGTCGGCGAAGCGCGCGTTCTCCACGCCGAAGCCGTGCACGCCGTCGACCACGTAGAGGATGCGCTCGGCTTCGCTGCGGTTGCGGTTGTGCCGGCGCACCAGTTCGCCGATCTCGCCCACCGGCAGTTTGACGCCGCTGCTGGAATGCACCCAGGTCATGCCAAGTACCCGGGTTTCGGGGCGGATGCTCTGGTCGATGGTGCTCAGCACCTGGTCGGTGGAGACGTTCCAGGGTTTGTCGAACAGGCGGATCTTGCGGACCTGGGTGCCTTGGCGGCGGCTGCGAAATTCCAGGGCTTTGTAGGCTGAGTAGTGCTCGTGCTCGGTGATCAGGATTTCCTGTTTCGGGCCTACCTGCAGGCCGCTGTAGATCATCGCCAGGCCTTCGGTGGTGCTGCCGGTCAGGGCGATCTGGCGGGGCCCGACTTCCAGGTAGCGCCCGGCCCATTCGCGTACTTCGTCCTCGCGCTGCCATTCGTACTGGCTGTTCCAGTCCATCAGGGCGGCGGGGTTGCGGTCGAGGTCGGCGCGGTGGCGGTCGATGGCCGCCTGCACGGGGCGGGCGTGGGCGGTGATCAGGAAGTTGGCGAAGTGCAGGGTCTGCGGGTCGAGCGGGAACAGCTCGCGCAGGTTGCGCCATTTGTCGGTGCCGGCCAGCGGCTTGGCGCTGCCGGCCGGTGCCTGGGCGTGGGCGAGCAGGGGCAGGCCGGCGGCGAGGACGCCGGCTTGCTTGAGGAAACTGCGACGGTTGGTCATGAAGGGTTGGGCCTTGCTCAGCGGGTGGCGACGGGTTGTGCGGATTTCTGTACCTGTTCCCAGGCGCGCAGGAAGTTGCCCGCCCAGAGTTTTGCGATGTCCGTCTCGCTGTAGCCGCGGGTCAGCAGTTCGGCGGTGACGTTGCGGATTTCGCTCACGTCCTTCCAGCCTTCCAGGCCGCCGCCGTCGTTGAAGTCGGAACTGATGCCGACATGGTCGATGCCTACCTTTTTCACCGTGTAGTCGATGGCGTCGACGTACTGCTTGAGGGTGGCCTTGGGTTCTTCTTCGAGGATGCCGTACAGCGAACTTGCGTACTCGCCGAAGCGCGACTCGGGCCAGATGGCGATCACCGCGTCGCCCGGCATCAGGGCGTTGGCCAGGCCTTGCAGCGGTTGCAGGTCGAAGCGCGCGCGCAGGGCGTCGAGCTTGTCCAGCACCGGCTTGCCCAGCGGCTTGAGGTACTGGCCGAAACCGACCACCTGGATCACCCCGCCGCTGGCCTTGATCAGCTGCATCTCGTGGTCGGAGAGGTTGCGTGGGATGTCCACCAGCGCCCGGGGCGCCGAGTGCGAGGCGACCATCGGTGCGCGCGACAGGCGGGCGACGTCTTCCAGGGCCTTTGTCGACATCTGCGACACGTCGATGATCACGCCCAGGTCGTTGAGGCGCTTGACCGCTTGCTCGCCCAGCGGCGACAGGCCGCCGAGGGCGTCGGCGGTGTCGTTGAAGAACGGCAGCGGGCGCGAGGAGTCGGCCCAGTCGTTGTTGCCGGTGTAGCTGAAGCCGAACATGCGCATGCCGCGTGCGGCCCACAGGTCCAGTTGGGCGACGTCATGGCCCAACGGGTAGGCGTTGAGCATGCTGATGAAGATGGCGAACTTGCCCTCGCCGTTGAGGCGGCGGAAGTCGGCGGGGGTGTAGGCGATGCCGACCTGGTTGGGGAAGTCGCGGACCATGCCGCTGATGATCTTGTAGCGCACCTCTTGCTCATGACGCGCGGCGTCGACGAAACCGGGGGTGGGGCGGTGCGGGGCGTTGGGGCCATTCCAGATTTCCGGCCAGCCAAAAATGGTCAACGCGGCGCCCGACAGGCGCCCGCGGTTGGCCTTGACCAGGTCGAACTGGGTCGGGCCGTCCTTGTCCAGTTCGTTGCCGGCGCTGCCCAGGTCCAGCGGCACGGTGACGTGGCTGTCGAAGGAGAGCATGTGTTCGTGCAGGGCGTTGGCCTGTTCGACGATCTGGCGCGGGTAACCGGCCTCCCGGCCTTGCCAGTAGAAGTAGCCGGCGGCGCTGCCCAGGGCGACCGCCAGGGCCAGGGGCAGGCCGATGTACAGGGCTTTGCGGGAACGGGTCTTGGTCATTGCCATCTCGTTGCAGGGCTGATCGGGTGCCTGCCGGTGGCGCACGGGCGCCCAGGCAGGGTTCGGGTATCAGGTGGACGAATGGCGGGGGGGTAAATTTATCCACGCGTTGGCGTTCATGTTTCGCTGTGGCCTGCCGATATGCAGTCATCGGAAGGACCCTGGCAGAGGAATAGGGACATGGTTAATTTCACGCTCATCAACATCGCCGGCGCCGCGCCGACGCTCAATACCACCGCTCAGAACGGCACAACCCAGGCCGGCAGCGGCACTCAGGAAGCAGCGCCGCTGAAGATCGACCCCAAGCTGTTCAAGGCTGATGCCGACGCCGGGCCCAGCATCGAGACCGACGAAAGCTCCGATCCGCCCGAGGTCAAAGAGCTGCGCGAGATGATCGAGCGGCTGCAGAAGCAGCTGGCCGAAGAGCAGAAGCAGTTGGCCGCGATGATGGCGAAGCAGCACGACGACCCGGCGAGCCAGGCGGCGATTGCTGCCAAGCAGGCCAGTATCACCACCCTGATCGGGCAGATCTCGGCGGCTACCGCGCAGTTGCTGGAGACCCTGAACAAGCTTGGCAGCAGCAGTGCCGGTGGTTCGGTCGACACCGTGGCCTGACCTTCGCCGGGCTGATTGGGTATGCTGGCGGCCCGTGATGAACGAGCCGCCGCAACGCCGATGCCGACCTGGACGCTGAGCACCGCCACCCACCGCAATGCCCGCGAGGTCGTCGATTTCATCGATACCGCCCGCCGTGGGCTTTTCCCGATGCTCGCCGATTCACCTATGCCCAGGGACCTTGCCTGTTTCGAGGAAAGCTACCTCGAGGGGGAGGGGCTGTTTCTGGTCGCCCATGACCAGGGGCGGTTGGTGGCATGCATCGGCTACCTGCCGTATGACCATCGCTTTGACCAGCTCGATTACCGCGCTCGCCGTACCGTGGAAGTGGTGCGGTTGTTTGTTGTGCCCGAGTATCGGCGCCATGGGCTGGCAAGGGAGCTGTTTGCCGCGCTGCGCGCGGCGGCGCAGCGCGCTGGGGTTGAGTGGCTGTACCTGCATACCCATCCGTTTTTGCCGGGGGCGATTCGGTTCTGGGAGGGGCAAGGGTTTGCCATTGTGGATGTGGAAGGGGATCCGGTTTGGCGGACTACGCATATGCAGAGGGTGGTGTGATGGCTGGGGGGCTGGCTTGAGAGCGCATGTGGGCCACCAGTGTTCGCCGGTGTTTTTGCAGCGCCTGTGAGATCGAGCGCCGCCCGCGCGGCGCATCGCGGGGCAAGCCCGCTCCCACATTTGTTTCGGGCCAATTATTCCTGTGAAAGTACCGGCGCCTGCCTTGGTGCATGCCTTGAGTCATGTGGGGCGGTTGCAACGCCCATGTTGAAGCCGCGTCGTACCAACAAGGCGGACCAGGTGATAGCACAGGAGAGACTGGCCCGAAACAGATGTGGGAGCGGGCTTGCCCCGCGATGCGCCGCGCGGGCGGCGCTCGATCTTGAGAGCGCTGCAGATCTATCGCCATACACTTGGTGGCTCATATGCGATCCCAAGCATGGATCAGCGTTTCAAGGCGGGATCATCTGCGGATACACTTCGCCCACTCACCACCACAAGGACGTGCACGATGCCTGAACTCACCAGCCTGCTGGCCTTCGCCCTGATCTGCCTGGGCATGGTCCTCACCCCCGGCCCGAACATGATCTACCTGATCTCCCGCTCGATCTGCCAGGGCCGTGCGGCCGGGCTGATTTCGCTGGGCGGCGTGGCCCTGGGCTTCGTCATCTACATGCTGTGCGCGGCACTGGGCATCACCGCGCTGGTGATGGCGGTGCCGCTGGCCTACGACGCGCTGCGCATCGGCGGCGCCTTGTACTTGCTGTACCTGGCCTGGCAGGCGCTGCGCCCGGGTGGCCGCTCGCCGTTCCAGGTGCGCGACCTGCCGGCGGACAGCCCGCGCCGGCTGTTCGGCATGGGCCTGTTGACCAGCCTGCTCAATCCCAAGATCGCGGTGATGTACCTGTCGCTGATGCCACAGTTCATCGAACCGGGCCACGGCAGTGTGCTGGCCCAGTCGCTGGTGCTGGGCTGCACGCAGATCATGATCAGTGTGTCGGTGAATGCGTTGATCGCGGTGATGGCTGGCTCCATCGCCGTGTTTCTCGCCGGGCGGCCGGTGTGGCAGCAGGTTCAGCGTTGGCTGATGGGGACCGTGCTGGCGGGGCTGGCCGTGCGCATGCTGGCCGAAGGCCGCCGCTGAAGGCGTGCCCCGCGTCCTGCGGGGCGGTGCGGGATTTCAGTCCTGAACCAGGCGCGGGCGGGCCTGGCGCTCGCTCTTGTACTGCATGGCGACCGACGGCGCCGCCTTGGCGCTGCCGGTTTCCAGCCATTGGCGCATGCGGCTGGCATCGGCGAAGTGGGTGTACTTGCCGTAGGCGTCGAGAATCACCATGGCCACCGGGCGGTTGTCCATCCGGGTCAGCAGCACCAGGCAGTGGCCCGCCTCGTTGGTGAAGCCGGTCTTGGTCAGCTTGATGTCCCAGTTGCTCTTGTTGACCAGGTGGTCGGTGTTACGGAAGCCCAGGGTGTAGTTGGGTTTGCGGAACGCCACGGTCTTTTCCCGGGTGGTCGAGAGTTCGCCGAGCATCGGGTACTTGCGCGAGGCCATCAGCAGTTTGGCCAGGTCCTGGGCGGTGGACACGTTCAGCGTCGACAGGCCGGTCGGCTCGACGTAGCGGGTATGGCTCATGCCCAGTGCGCGGGCCTTGGCATTCATGGCCTTGATGAACGCGCCGTAGCCACCAGGGTAGTGGTTGGCCAGGGTGGTGGCGGCGCGGTTCTCCGACGACATCAGGGTAATCAGCAGCGTCTCGCGACGGTTCAGCTCGCTACCCAGGCGCACCCGCGAATACACGCCTTTCATCTCCGGGTTGTTGGCGATGGTCATGCTGAGCATTTCGTCCATGGGCAGCTTGGCGTCGAGCACGACCATCGCGGTCATCAGCTTGGTGACCGAGGCGATGGGGCGCACGCGATCGGCGTGGCTGGCGTACAGCTCCTGGTTGGTGTTGAGGTCGATCAGCAGGGCGCTGCCGGAGGCCAGGTGCAACTTGCTGGGGTCACGTTGGGCCTGGGCCGGGGGTTGTGCAGCAGCGGTCGACGGGAGGGTCGCAGTACCTGTGAGCAACAGCAGCAGGCTGAGGATGGACAGGGAAGTTTTCACGTTGAGGCTCACTAAATGTTGGTATGTCGTTGGCTGTGCAAGGGTTTTCCCCCAAAAACCGATGCATTGTGGAGTATGGCTTAAAGGCTGTCGAATGCCTTATATCCAAAGGGCGCAAGGTGAACGAAATTTAATCCTGTACCGATTCTGTACCCATTACCTTCTCTTCCGGCTTGGCGATTTTTGGCCCGGTCGTTGGTGCAGGGCGCTGGCGGCCAGCGCCAAATTGGACTACTGCTTCCGTCTCGATCAATCCACTCGAGGAATGTGAGATGAGCCGACTACTGCTGGGCGTCATGTTGGTTGCGTCGGGCGCTGCTCAGGCTGGAGTTCCGCTGGTGAACGCCACGTGCCCAGGCAACATCGAGGTGCACGCCGACAAGGGTGGCCCTATCTACATCAATGGCAAGGAAGGCAAGCTGAAGAGGTTCAACGACAACTATTTCGAAGCCAAGGGCAGCGGTGTGACGATCTCGCTGTCGATCAACCCGGACGGCTCTGCGAGTGTTTCTTATACCGGTAAGAACCGAGCCAATGGCATCTGCCAGGTGAAGGGTGATGGCTCTTGAGGCGCTGTCGGGCAGAGCCGAAGTTCTACTTGCGGATCAGCAGGCCTTATCCGATGCGACATAGGCCATGACTGGGCTGACCTGTGAGTGAGCTTGCCAGTCACTCACAGGCTCTGCGCTTCAACGGCGAGACGTGCGCGGTTATACCCGCTCTCCCTTGGCCCACAACTGCTGCCTCCAGTTGTTATTCCAGTTCCTTTGATGCACTTCGACTGCGGAACCATCCCGGGGCGCTTTGCGAGCCTCAACTTTAGCCAGGATTTGCGCACTTATATCAATGGTCTTGGCGTAGTTTTGTCGATTGAACGCTATCGTGGCACTGAAACTCTCTGCGTCGAAGACTTCAATCTGAGCGTCGGCTAACTCATTGGCCTGTTTTACCAAGCGTTCAGATCCATTCAGTACCTTGAGCAGCCGGTCCGCTTGGTCCTTGCTGAGTTCATCAGCGTTAACCAGGACTATTTCCCTGGCCGCGTTGACACTGAAACCGAAAGATAGCCCCCTTAAGTCAGGGTGGTCGGTAGAGACTTTTTCAAGGACATCTAGATAAGTCGATTCGATCTGCGCGTCCGCAGCGCGGCGGCGAACATGTGCTACCTCGGCTTGGATTGACCTCGGTAGGCTTGGTGGCACGCCAAATCTGGGCGGATTTGTTGTCGGTGACAGTAAATGAATTGAATGTTGGAATGTTACTCATGGAAAATCCCTTTCGTCGGCATCCTGGTTTTTAGTGCGTCGACAGGGCCCTCCAATTCTTTAGTTTGAGCGTGACGAAGACCAAGGGTTCATTGGCATTGGCCGCGCACTGAACTCAGCGAAACCCGAAAAACACTGCTGGAGTACTATTGAGTCGCTGTCGAGTACCTTGTATCCAATACGTGCAACGCGTGCTTGTTTGATCCTGCAAGTCAATATGTCGTCACGATCGCCAAGGCCAATTGCTGGTCATTCATCAATGGCGCAGGAGCGTTTTCATGGTAATGGCGCACTGCCTGTTCGAACTGTGCGCCGCGAATATTCCCCTCCGAACCAATGAAGGCCAGGGCATCTGACTTGGCGGACTTGAAGATCTCGGGGATCAGCGTCGTCAGCCCGGTGGTTCCCGCGACAAGGATCGACGGCGCTATCGTGGTGATAAACAGTGCCTGGTCGAACGGGTTGTCACGAGGCTCTGCCAATGCGCTGTTGCTTGACCATGCAAGGATCGCGATCGCCATTATCTTCCAAGCATCCATGCCCTACCGCTTCCCTGCTGTCTGGTTGAAAGGTTGCCACCCTAGCAGGCCTGGTTGCCGCGCAGAAGCCGCCGCTGTTTTGTGCAGGCAAAAAAAGCCCGCCATGAAGGCGGGCGAGGGGACGCTTGGGGGAGCAACACACAACAACAGATTCGGTTCAGGCCATAAGGCAGCTGTCGAGCAATTGCCCGGCCAGGGTCTCGGCCGAGGAGCGGGTGGTCAACGGGCCGCTGATGGCTTCGCCGTTGCGCATCAGGTACCAGCACGCCAGCTGGCCTTGGGCACGCAGGCTGGCCGGTACGGCGCTGCCGATGACGGACATGATCTGGATGGGGGCCATGGGGGATCTCCTGTGAAACATGGCCCCACATTACGCAGACGCCGTGAAGGTTTGAAATCGATGGCTTCGATAGTGGTCATTGATTTCATCAACTGTGCCGACTACCAGCGAGGCGGGCCGTAGTAGACCGGCGGCGGGCCATAGTAGCGGCGATACACCGGTGGCGGCGGTGCCGGCACATACTGTTCGACCACGTAGGGCTGGTAGTACACGGGCGGCGGCGGTGCTTGCACATAAACCGGTGGCGGTGGGTAATAGGCGGGTTGGCGCTCGACGTAGACGGTACGGTCATGCCCACCGCTGACGGCTGCCCCGACCACCGCGCCCACCACTGCCGCGCCGATCACCGGCCCCGGGCCATACCAGCCGCCACCGTGGGCGGACGCCTGCCCGCTGACGGCCAGCGCGCCGACCAGCAGGGCGATTCCGGGGATGAAACGCTTCATGGTCAATCCTCGCAAGACAACCCCACGCTTGGGGCCTGATTACTATGACCGCAGTCAGGGTCAAGTGAGCGCAGGGGAAGGGTAAAGGTTGTGTAAGGGGCGACAGGCGGCAGCCTCTGTTACGCTCAGTCAATCGTTTCAGCAGCCTCGACAGGAGCGGCAATGATCCCATCCCCCAGCAGCGCCACCGTGTTGTGCATTTCCCTGGCCGGACGCCCCGGTACCTTCGGCGTGCGTTTTCACAATCACCTCTACCAGCAGCTCGGGCTGGATTACTACTACAAGGCCATGACCACCCAGGACCTGCCTGCCGCGGTGGCCGGTATTCGCGCCCTGGGCATTCGCGGCTGCGGTGTGTCGATGCCGTACAAGGAGGCCTGCATGGCGCTGGTGGATGAGGTTGATCCGTCTGCGCTGGCGATCGAGTCGGTCAACACGCTGGTCAACACCGACGGTCACCTCAAGGCCTACAACACCGACTACCTGGCGGTACGTCAGCTGCTGCAGCGCCACCAGGTCGACCCTGGCACCGCCTTTGCCTTGCGCGGCAGCGGCGGTATGGCCAAGGCGGTGGCCAGTGCGCTGCGTGATGCGGGCTTCGCCAACGGCACCATCGTTGCCCGCAACGAACAGGCCGGGCGGCACCTGGCGGATGTCTGTGGCTATGGTTGGTTGCCCGAGCTGGGCGACCTGTGCCCGCCGATGCTGGTCAATGTCACGCCGATCGGCATGGCTGGCGGGCCGGAGGCCGATCAGCTGGCGTTTTCGGAAAATGCGATCGCCGCGGCCGAGCGGGTGTTCGACGTGGTGGCGATGCCAGCGCGCACACCGCTGATCCTGCGGGCGGAAACGCTGGGCATACCGGTGATCACCGGGCTTGAGGTGATCGCCCTGCAGGCACTGGAGCAGTTCGTGCTGTATACCGGGGTGCGGCCGTCGGACGAGCAGGTGGCGGCGGCGGTGGCCTTTGCCCAAGGCGGCTGAATGCAGGATTACGCATGGTTTGAAGCCAGCGCGGTCGGTGTAGGAGCGGCCATGTGTCGCGAAAGGGCTGCGCAGCAGCCCCGGCGATTTCTGCTTTCACACTGAAACCCTGGGGCCGCTTTGCGGCCCTATCGCGACACAAGGCCGCTCCTACAGTGGGCGTGCATACGCTGGGCTCAAAACACCTTGTGCCCGTCATCCAACTGATGATCCACCAGCGCCCGGCCATGGGCCAGGGACACATGCTGGGCGTTTTCCAGGTCGGCGAAGAATTTCATCGGCAACGACAGGCGCTTGCTGGTATGCCCGCCTGGGTCGGTAATCAGGCAGCCGGCGGCATAGGGCAGGGGGGAATCGGGGTGGGGCATCACACTGGCGGTGATGGTGTGCTCGCGGTATTCACAGTGAAGGGTTTGCATCGTCCTTACCTCGCTGTGGCTATGGAAGGGTTACTTCCATATACCACGGCAAGGGGCCGGTAGTTCCCGGCCCGACGAGCGCAAGCGCCGTCTGTCAGTCTTTCAGCGCGGTCGGTTGGATGACTTCGACCCAGTAACCATCCGGGTCCTTGACGAAGGCCAGGTGGTTCATGCGGCCATCGGCCAGGCGCTTCTGGAAGGGCACGTCCAGCGCCTCGAAACGCGCGCAGGCTTCGCGTACGTCCGGCACCGAAATGCAGATGTGGCCAAAGCCGCGCGGGTCGGTGTTGCCGTTGTGGTAGGCGAACTCAGGGTCGTTCTCGGTGCCGTGGTTGTGGGTCAGTTCCAGCACGCCAGGGATCGATTTCATCCACTGGTGGCGCTCGGCGTCGTCGGCAGGGATCTGCGCCGGGTCGACCAGGGCCAGGAAATACAGGCTGAAGGCCGCTTCCGGGAAGTCGCGCTTGTCCACCAGGCGGAAACCCAGCACGCGGGTGTAGAAGTCCAGCGATTTCTCGATGTCCTTGACCCGCAGCATGGTGTGGTTGAATACGAATTGGGCGGTGGCGGTGTCTGGCTGGGCGGTGACGCCGGGCAGGGTGTTCAGATCATGCAGGCTCATGGGGGACTCCAGAATCAGGGCCTAAAAACAGAGGGGCATGATACGGCAGTCAGCCTCGAGCGCAAACGAAAGCGCCCTGCATGAGTGCAGGGCGCCGGAATTAGAGGCCCGCGTGTGCGGGCGCGTGATGGGGTCGCTAGTCCTTTAGCTGGTTCGATACTGTTACAGCTCTTGTGAAAAATGTGTGAAGCCGGTGTTGATATTTCATCAGCGAACCCAGCTTTCCACGGTCTGCGCCCCGTACTGTTCTTTCCAGGCCTTCAGCCCACGGTGGTTGCCGCCTTTGGTCTCGATCAGCTCGCCGGTGTGGGGGTTCTCGTACACCTTCACCACACGCGGGCGGCGTTGCTGTTTGGCGGCAACTGCCGGGCCCCGTGCGGTCGCTTTGGGGTCGAGAATGGCGATGATGTCGCGCAGGCTCTTGTCATAGCTTTTCATCAGGCCGACTAGTTTCTGCTCGAATTCGATTTCGCGTTTGAGGCCGGCATCCTTTTTCAGCGCTTCCAGTTGTGCCATCTGTTCCTGTAGCGCTTTTTCGGCAGCACGAAACTCTGCAAGTCTGGACACTGTCATCACTCCTGTAAGTCTGCCGTGGCATGGCGTAACGAACATGGAAATCACACTAGACGCCGGCCACGCGGGTGGGTATTGCTGTTCGCTGTTAGTGAGTGTAGTAGTCGCGGGCAGGGGGGTAAACAGTAAACTTTCAATTGATTATCCGGGAACTTTGCCGGTTTTTCGCAACCGCTTTGAAATTGCTTCAACAGCTGCTCTCGGCTGCGCTAGACCATGGTCCAATGGCTCATTCCAGAGCCTTCGGGGCAAAATTGGCGATGATGGTCGAAATCTGTTCGTTCATCCCGTAGTGCCGGTGCAGGTGGCTGCCCGGATTGTTTTTTGCCTTTCTCTGGATGTTCCCTCGCATGTTTGCCCCTTTTCCTCTCGCCCCCGGGCGCAGTGTTGCCGGCTTGTTCTTGCTGTGCGCCGGTATCAGTGCCCAGGCTGCCGGTTTTGTTGAAGACAGCAGTGCCAAGATCGAAGCCCGCAATGTCTATTTCAACCGCGACTTCCGTGATGGTCACAGCAGTTCCAGCCAGGGCGCGTCGAAGCGCGAAGAGTGGGCGCAAGGGTTCATCCTCAATGTCCAGTCCGGTTATACCCAAGGCCCGGTAGGCTTCGGGGTGGATGCCTTGGGGATGGTCGGTTTCAAACTGGACTCCAGCCCTGCTGACAGTAACAGTGGGCTGCTGCCGTCGTCCGGGCATGACCCGCGCCACTCCGCCGACCAGTACGCCAAGATGGGAATTGCCGGCAAGGTGAAGGTCTCCGAGACCGTGCTCAAGTACGGTTCGATGATGCCGGACGTACCCCTGCTCAAGTACAACGATGGCCGTTTGTTGCCGACCATGTTCCACGGTGCCTGGCTCACCTCCGAAGAAGTGCGTGACCTCAAGTTCACCCTGGCGCGCCTGAACCAGTACACCGCGCGGGACTCCACCGACCGCCAGGACATCCGCGTGCACTGCAAGAACAAGCGCTACGCCTGCGATATCGAGGCCGACCACTTCGACCTGGGCGGCATCGATTACCGCTTCAACGAGCGTGTCAGTGCCCAGTACCAGGTGTCCAAACTCGAGAATATCTACCGCCAGCACTTCCTCGGCCTGGTTGCCAGCCAGCCGCTGCAGGTGGGTACGCTGTCGGCCGACCTGCGCCTGATCAAGAGCGATGACATCGGCAACGCTCGCGCCGGCAACATCGACCACCGCGCCTTCAGCGGCATGCTCGGCTACAGCCTGGGCGGCCACAAGCTCAGCGCCGGTTGGCAGCGCATGTATGGCGAAAGCGCCATGCCGTACCTCGACGGCACCAACCCGTACCTGGTCAACTACGCCCAGGTCAACGACTTCGCCGCCGCCCAGGAGCGCTCCTGGCAGCTGCGTTACGACTACGACTTCAAGGCCATTGGCGTTCCCGGCCTGACGTTCTTCACCCGCTATATCAACGGCGACAACATCAAGGTGCCGGGCAGCACTGCCGAAGGCAAAGAGTGGGAGCGCGACACCGAGCTCAAGTACCAGGTGCAAAGCGGCACCTTCAAGGACGTCAGCGTGCGCCTACGCAACTCCACTTACCGCAGCAACTACGAAAAGTGGGCGCGGGACATGGACGAGACGCGGGTGATCGTCAGCTACAACTTCTCGGTGTTCTAAGCCCCCCTTTGCCAAAAACCGGTGGCCATCCGAGAATGACCGCCGGTAACCAGGCAGGGCAGGTGATGAAGCAACTTCTGTTGATTGGTATCGGCCCGGGCGACCCGCGCCAGGTCACCTACGAGGCCGTCGAGGCCATGGGCCGTGCCACGGTGTTCTTCGTGCTCGACAAGGGGCAGGAGAAGGACGAACTGGTGGGCCTGCGCAAAACCATCCTCGAACGCTACCTGCCTGATGGCGGCTACCGCCTGGTACAGGTCGCCGACCCACGGCGCGATGCCCAGGCAGCGGACTACGTTGCGGCCGTGCACGACTGGCACGTGCAGCGCGCCGCGCTGTATGCCCGGCTGATCGAGGACGAGCTCGGTGCCGATGATGTCGGCGCTTTCCTGCTCTGGGGTGAGCCGGGGCTGTATGACAGCACCTTGCGCATCCTCGAGCTCGTGCGTCAGCGTGGCCTTGCGCTGGCGCTTCAGGTGATTCCTGGCATCAGCAGTATTCAGGCCCTGGCGGCCAGGCATCAGGTTCCCCTCAATCGCATCGGCGAGCCGTTGACCGTGCTGCCGGGCCGTCGCCTGGCTGGGCAGGCGCGGATCGACAATGCGCTGGTGATGCTCGATGGCCAGTGCGCGTTTGCCGCACTGGAGGACCCGCAACTGACGATCTACTGGGGGGCCTACCTGGGCACGGTCGATGAGCTGTTGATCGCCGGGCCGCTGCAACAGGTCAAGGCGCAGATTCTCGACGCTCGCGAGCAGGCCCGGCGGCGCAAGGGCTGGATCATGGACACCTACTTGTTGCGCCGCGAACCCTGAGGCCGTGCTGCCGCGTCGTCAGGCAGCCGGTTATCGGCGTTCGCGCCGCAACATGGCCCCGACGAAGTTGTACAGCCGCTGTTCGTGCAGATGAACGAGGCTGTGTTCAATACGCCCGAGGAGCACGGTGGCATGCCGCTGACGGTCGAAGCGTGCCTTGAGCAGCGGCTCGCAGGCGTCCTGCGCCCGTTGCCACTGTGCCGCGTCGCCGTACAGCTGCGCGGCCGCCTTGGCCAGCCCTTCGGCGGTGTCGGCAACGCTGCCCGGCCAGGGGTGCTGCCCTTGGATACCCTCCGCACCCAGCGGCGTGGTCACGCAGGGCGTGCCCTGGCGCAGCGCCTCGAGCAGCGGGCCGTCGATGCCCGCACCGGACCTTAGTGGCGCCAGGTACACACGGGCGCTGCCCAGCAGCGTCTCGACGCATGGCGCCTCGCCCATTACATGCAAACCCTGCTCCGGGGCATGCAAGGCCATGCTCCTGGCTGACGGGTTGGCGCCATGGAGGTACAGCTGCGCTTCAGGCAGCTCGCGGCGCAGCACCGGCCAGAGGTTGTGCCTGAGCCACAGCAGCGCATCATGCTGGGCCGCCGAGGCGAAGTCGCCCAGGCACACGAAGTGCTGGCGCTCGGCGAACGGGCGCGAGGTAACGGCTGGCTCGACCATCGGCGGGCAGTAATGCAGCAGGTAATCCGGCACACCGAAGCCGTTGACCAGCAGGTCGAACTCGGCTTGCGAGGTGAGTAGCGTCAGGTCGCAGCGCCAGATGGCCGCCAGTTCACGTTGGGTCAGTTCGCTGGGCGCCATCTGCCGATACAGGTCCGGGCCGCTGGTGGCGAACAGGGCGCGGAAGTCGTTTGGGTCGAGGCCTTCGATCAGGCGGCGGCGCAGCAGTTGTTGGCGCGTCTCGCGCAGGCTTTGCAGGCCGCCGGTGAGTAGCACGCGCAGGGCTTGAGGGATGTGCTGGGTGACCTGGCTGGCGTAGCGCTCTTCGCTGGTGAAACTGTCGAACAGCACCACGTCTGCGTTCTGGCTCGTCAAGAAGTCCTGATCATCAGCGCGGATGTGCTGCTCGATCATGCCAAGTGCCGCCAGGTCGGCCTTGCGCTCGCAGGGTTGGGCCGAGCTGGCGAAGGTAACCTGCCAGCCGCCGGCCAGGAAGGTTTGGAGAATCTGCTGCAGGTGCTGGCCGGCGCTGCAGGCCTGTGGCTCGGGCCAGCGGTGGCTGAGGACCAGGAGATGGGGCATGGGGGAGGGCCTTGGGGCAAAGGGCGCTATTTAAGCATATGGGGGATGGGGTGGGCTGGCATGGGCATGACGGGGCATTTCCAGCGCCTGTGAGATCGAGCGCCGCCCGCGCGGCGCATCGCTGGCAAGCCAGCTCCCACATTTGTTTCGGGCCAATTTTGCCTGTAAGGGTACCGCTGCTCGCCTTGGTGAATGTCTCAAGTCAGGCGGGGCGCCAGTGGTGCCCACTTCAATACCGCGTCGTACCAACAAGGCGGACAGCGATGCAGTCACAGGAGTGACTGGCCCGAAACAGATGTGGGAGCTGGCTTGCCAGCGATGCGCCGCGCGGGCGGCGCTCGATCTCACAGGCGCAACACCTCTCACGGCGAGCACCTCGCAGCCCCACATCAAACCAGGAAGAAAGCACCCCACCTCAACCCGCCCCAAGAATCTCCCGCACCTTGTCCCGCAACCGATCGATGCTGAACGGCTTGGCAATCATGTACATGCCATCAGGCACATTCACGTTCTCGGCAAAGCCACTGGCAAACAGCACGGGCAGCAGGGGCCGCAACTCACGGGCCTTGCCCGCCAGCTCTTCACCGCGCATATCCGGCAAACCGACATCGGTCATCATCAACGCCAGCGATTGCCCGGCATTTTCGAGAACCTTCAGTGCAGCAGCGGCATTGTCCGCCTCGATGGTCGTGTAACCCAGTTCGTCGAGCACTTCGACTATCAACATACGAACGATGTCGTCATCCTCGACTACCAGAAGATGCATTGTACGGATCCTGTTTCGCGTAAGGGGTATCTACTCTGTGCCCGTGGCGGAGTAGAAGTTCCCCAGCTTAACGGCGTGTGCAATCAGATGGAACGATTGGCGCACAGCGCCTTCAAATACTGGCTAAATGCCCTGCCAGAACCGCCAAAGCTGGTTAGACTCGCTGTATTCCCGGTCGGTGTGGCGCAGGGTCTTACACTTGCAGGATGTAGCCGCCAACACTGTTCAATGGACTTTTTTCGCTCGGGCCTTATCACATGATGCAAACAGCCTCGATGGATCAACGCAGCTTTCGCAAGCTACTCGCCCGCAACGTCGGCCTGCCGCTGGGCGTAGGGCTGCTGGGCGCCGTGGCGTTTGTGGCGGTGATCAACTACCTGCTCTCGGCCATGCAATGGGTCGAACACACCGATCGGGTGATCGGCAATGCCAACGAAACGGTCAAGCTGTCGATCGACATGGAAACCGGCATGCGCGGTTACCTGCTGACCGGCGAAGAGCGTTTTCTTGACCCCTACGAGGTGGCCAAGCCACGCATTTTCAGCGGCCTGGACAGCCTCAAGGGGCTGGTGGCGGACAACCCGCAGCAGGTCGAGCGGATCGAGCGGCTGATCGCGCTGCAACGGGAGTGGAACAACTTTGGCGGCGAGATGATCAACCTGCGCCGTAGCAAAGGTGACTATCAGCTGCCGATCGGCTCCGGTCGTGGCAAGCGCATCACCGACGAGATCCGCAAGGAATTCGACAGCTTCATCAGCACCGAACAGCAACTGCGCATGGCACGCAACGAGAAGGTCAGTGCGGTCACGGTTACCGCCATCTCGGCTTTCGTGCTGTTCATCGTCGCCCTGAGCGGGCTGCTCGCCTTCCTTGGGCGGCGCGACCTGCTGGCGCTTTCGGCAAGCTACGCCGACAACCTGCAGGCGCAGCAGCGCTCTGCCGAGGGCCTGGAGCACCAGGCCTGGCTGCGCGCCGGGCAGACCCAACTGGGCGAACAGATGATGGGGCAACTGACGCTGCCCATGCTCGGTGACAATATCCTGCGCTGTTTCGCCGGCTACCTGGGGAGCGTGGTCGGTGCCCTTTATGTGCGTGACGAGCACGGGCACCTGGTGCGGGTGGCCAGCTACGGTCTGGATGCCGAGCAGCAAGGCAAAGATCAGGTGCTGGGGGAGCATGGCGGCCTGTTGGCCCAGGCCGTGATGCAGGGACGGCTGATCCGCCTGGATGACCTGCCCGAGGATTATTACCAGCTCAGCTCCGGCCTTGGCCGTGGTTTGCCGCGCAGCGGCCTGCTGATGCCGGCGCGGGATGATGGCCGCATCAATGGGGTCGTGGAAATCGGCTTCCTGCGCCCATTGCACGACCGTGATGTCGAGCTGCTGGAACGAGTGGCCGAGAACATCGGCATCTCCATCGAAAGCGCCCGCTACCGCCAGCGCCTGCAGGAAGTGCTGGCCGAGACCCAGCAGCTCAACGAGGAACTGCAGGTCCAGCAGGAGGAGCTCAAGTCTGCCAACGAAGAGCTGGAAGAACAGTCGCGGGTGCTCAAGGAGTCCCAGGCCTACTTGGAGACGCAACAGGCGGAACTGGAGCAGACCAACGAACAACTGGCCGAGCGCACCGATGCCCTGGACCGCAAGAACAGCGAGCTGAACCAGGCCCAATTGGAGTTGCAGGCGCGCGCCGACGACCTGCAACGGTCGAGCAAGTACAAGTCGGAATTCCTCGCCAACATGTCCCACGAGCTGCGCACGCCGCTCAACAGCTCGCTGATCCTGGCCAAGCTGCTGGCCGAGAACGGCGAGGGCAACCTCAGCCAGGAGCAGGTCAAGTTCGCCGAGTCGATCTACTCGGCTGGCAACGACCTGCTCAACCTGATCAACGACATCCTCGACATCGCCAAGGTCGAGGCCGGCAAGCTTGAAGTGCGCGCCGAAACCACCCCGCTGGAGCGCCTGGTCGAAGGCCTGCAGAGCATGTTCCGGCCGCTGGCCCAGGACAAGGGCCTGGACTTCGAGGTACAGCTCGAACAACCCCTGCCGGCGACGCTGTTCACCGACCGCCAGCGCCTGGAGCAGATCCTCAAGAACCTGCTGTCCAACGCTGTCAAGTTCACCGAGCGCGGCCAGGTGAGCCTGCGCATCAGCCACCAGGTGGGCATGGGTATCGTGTTCGCCGTGCGCGACACCGGCATCGGCATTGCCGCCGACCAGCAGCAGGCGATCTTCGGAGCTTTCCACCAGGTCGACGGCACCAGCAACCGCCGCTATGGCGGCACCGGGCTGGGCCTGTCGATCTCGCGCGACCTGGCCCACCTGCTCGGCGGGCAGATCAGCGTCGACAGCAGCCCGGGGCAGGGCAGCGTGTTCAACCTGATCCTGCCCGAGCATTACGAGCCTTCGGGCGAGCAGAAAACCGTGCACAGCCTGCGCCCGGCGGTCGATGAGCTACCCCCGGCGCCGCAGGTGGTGGTACCGGCGCGTGCCGAACGGCCGAAACCTGCGTTCACCGACGACCGCGAACTGGCACCGTTCAGCAACCGCTGCATCCTGGTGGTCGAGGACGAACCGAACTTTGCTCGCATCCTCTACGACCTGGCCCACGAACTGGGCTACAGCTGCCTGGTGGCGCAGAGCGCCGACGAAGGCTTCGAACTGGCCGCCCAGTACCTGCCCGACGCCATCCTGCTGGACATGCGCCTGCCCGACCATTCCGGGCTCACCGTGCTGCAGCGCCTCAAGGAGCAGGCCGGCACCCGGCATATCCCGGTGCATATCATTTCGGTGGAAGACCGTGTCGAGGCGGCCATGCACATGGGCGCGGTGGGCTACGCGGTAAAACCCACCAGCCGCGACGAGCTCAAGGCGGTGTTCGCTCGCCTGGAGGCCAAGCTTACCCAGAAGCTCAAGCACATCCTGCTGGTGGAAGACGACGACCTGCAGCGCGAGAGCATCGCCCGCCTGATCGGCGACGACGACATCCAGATCACCGCCGTGGCCCTGGCCCAGGACGCCCTGGCGCTGCTGCGCGAGAACATCTACGACTGCATGATCATCGACCTCAAGCTGCCCGACATGCTCGGCAACGAGCTGCTCAAGCGCATGACCGCCGAGGACATCCGCAGCTTCCCGCCGGTGATCGTCTACACCGGGCGCAACCTCACCCGCGAGGAAGAGGCCGACCTGCTCAAATACTCGCGCTCGATCATCATCAAGGGCGCACGCTCGCCGGAGCGTCTGCTCGATGAAGTCACGCTGTTCCTGCACAAGGTCGAGTCGCAGCTGTCCAACGAGCGCCAGCGCATGCTCAAGACCGCGCGCAGCCGTGACAAGGTGTTCGAGGGGCGCAAGATCCTGCTGGTGGACGACGATGTGCGCAACATCTTCGCCCTCACCAGCGCCCTGGAGCACAAGGGCGCCATCGTCGAGATCGGCCGCAACGGGCGTGAAGCCATCGAGGTGCTCGAGGCCAACGACGACATCGACCTGGTGCTGATGGACGTGATGATGCCGGAGATGGCCGGCTACGAAGCCACCCGCCTGATCCGCCAGCAGCCGCGCTGGCGCAAGCTGCCGATCATCGCCGTGACCGCCAAGGCGATGAAGGACGACCAGCAGCGCTGCCTGCAGGCCGGCGCCAACGATTACCTGGCCAAACCGATCGACCTGGACCGCCTGTTCTCGCTGATCCGCGTGTGGCTGCCGCAATTGGAGCGAATCTGAAATCTTGACCAGTGAACGCAACACCGACATTGAAATCCGGCTGCTGATCGAGGCGATCTACCTCAAGTACAGCTACGATTTTCGCGACTACTCCGGCGCTTCGATCAAGCGCCGGATCCTGCACGCCCTGCGCCAGTTCGACTGCCGCACGGTGACCGCGCTGCAGGAGCGCGTGCTGCACGACCCAGGCATGTTCATGGAGCTGCTGCAGTACCTGACGATCCCGGTCAGCGAGATGTTCCGCGACCCCGGCCACTTCCTGGCGCTGCGCAACGAAGTGGTGCCGCTGCTGCGTACCTGGCCCTCGATCAAGATCTGGATCGCCGGTTGCAGCACGGGCGAGGAGGTCTATTCCATGGCCATCCTGCTGCGTGAGGAGGGCTTGCTGGAGCGCACCATCCTGTACGCCACCGACATCAACCCGCACTCGCTGGAGCGTGCCAAGCAGGGCATCTATTCGCTGCAGAGCATGCGCGAGTACGAAGAGAACTACCGCAAGGCCGGTGGCCGGCGCGACTTCGCCGAGTACTACACCGCCGCCTATGGCAACGCCATCATGGACAGCAGCCTGCGCGACAACGTGACCTTCGCCGACCACAGCCTGGCCACCGACAGCGTGTTTTCCGAGACCCAGCTGGTGTCGTGCCGCAACGTGCTGATCTATTTCAACAAGACCCTGCAGGACCGCGCCCTGGGGTTGTTCCACGAGTCGCTGTGCCACCGCGGCTTCCTGGTGCTGGGCAGCAAGGAATCGGTGGATTTCTCGGCCTACAGCGACGGTTTCGAGCCGCTGGTGCGGCCTGAACGGATCTACCGCAAATCATGAACGGCGTGCGTGCGGTGGTCATCGGCGCCTCGGCGGGCGGCGTCAGCGCGCTGTTCAGCGTGCTCGGCGCGTTGCCGCAAGGTTTCGCCATCCCGGTGATCTGCGTGCTGCACCTGCCGGACAACCGCCACAGCCAGCTGGCCGAAGTGCTGCAGCGCCGCCTGCACCGCCCGGTACGCGAAGCCTGCGACAAGGCACCTATCGAAGCGGGGCTGATCTACGTCGCCGGGCCCCGTTACCACCTGTCGGTGGAGCAGGACCTGACGTTGTCCCACAGCCAGGAAGAGCCGGTGCATTTTTCCCGGCCGGCCATCGACTACCTGTTCGCCTCGGCGGCGGACGCCTATGGCCCGGGCCTGCTCGGTATACTGCTGACCGGTGCCAACGAAGACGGCGCCCGTGGGCTGTTACAGATCAAACAAAGGGGCGGCCGGACCGTGGTCCAGGACCCTCGCGATGCGCAGGTCGCGCTGATGCCGGAGGCCGCCCTGGCCCTGCACCGCCCCGACCATATCCTTTCCCTGAGCGGTATCGGGCAGTTGCTCGCCACCTTGGAACCCCACGCATGTTAAGCAACATCACTGCCAAACTGCTGATCGTCGACGACCTGCCGGAAAACCTGCTGGCCCTCGGTGCCCTGATCCAGGGCGAGGACCGCGAGGTCCACCAGGCCCAGTCGGCGGAACAGGCCTTGTCGCTGCTGCTCGACCACGAGTTCGCCCTGGCCATCCTCGACGTGCAGATGCCCGGCATGAACGGCTTCGAACTGGCCGAGCTGATGCGCGGCATGGAGAAGACCCGCAACGTGCCCATCGTCTTCGTCACGGCTGCCGGGCGCGAAATGAACTACGCCTTCAAGGGTTATGAAAGCGGCGCGGTGGACTTCCTGCACAAGCCGCTGGATACCGTCGCGGTGAAGAGCAAGGTATCGGTGTTCATCGACCTGTTCCGCCAGCGCAAGGCCCTCGACCGCCAGTTGCAGGCGCTGGAGCACAGCCGCGCCGAACAGGAGCAACTGCTGGCGCAGTTGCAGGTGGCGCGCGGCGAGCTGGAGCGAGCGGTGCGCATGCGCGACGACTTCATGTCGATCGTCTCCCACGAAGTGCGTACCCCGCTCAACGGCCTGATCCTGGAAACCCAGCTGCGCCGCATGCACCTGTCGCGCGGCAACCTGGCGGCGTTCAGCGAAGACAAGCTCAAGGCCATGGTCGAGCGTGACGAACGGCAGATCAACAGCCTGATCCGCCTGGTCGAGGACATGCTCGACGTGTCGCGCATCCGCACCGGCAAGCTGTCGATCCGGCCCAAGGCCTTCGACCTCGGCCAACTGGTGCAAGGCCTGGTGCAGAACTTCAGTGCTCAGGCCAGTGCCCTTGAAACCCATATCGAACTGCAGCGTTGCCAGACCCTGCACGGTGAGTGGGACGAGTTTCGCATTGAGCAAGTGCTGGCCAACCTGCTGTCCAATGCCTTGCGCTATGGCGAGCGCAAGCCGGTGCAGGTGCGTTTGTTCGAGGATGGCGCCATGGCTTGCGTGCAGGTGCAGGATTCAGGCATCGGCATCAGTGCGCAGAACCAGCAGCGGATCTTCCAGCAGTTCGAGCGCGTCGCCGCCCAGCAGGCCAGCGGCGGGCTGGGCCTGGGGCTGTATATTTCCGAGCAGATCGTATTGGCCCATGGCGGGCGGATCCAGGTCGACAGCAGCGAGGGCAGCGGTGCCACCTTCAGCGTCTACCTGCCGTTGCCACGGGTGCAGCAGCAAAGCGACCACACACAGGCAACCTCGGCGTAGTGCCGGGGTCTGATTGCCATCTGAGTTGAATGTGAAGGCGTTGTCATGAGCGAAGATGCACAAGATGTCGTATTGATCGTCGAGGACGAACCGGCGATCCGCATGATCCTGCGCGATTACCTGGCGGGCGAGGGCTACCACGTGCTGGTGGCCGAAGACGGCGAACAGGCGTTCGCGATCCTGGCCAGCAAACCGCACCTGGACCTGATGGTCACCGACTTTCGCCTGCCGGGCGGCATCACCGGGGTGGAGATTGCCGAGCCTGCGGTGAAGTTGCGGCCTGAGCTGAAGGTTATCTTCATCAGTGGCTACCCGGCGGAGATCCTCGAGTCGGGCAGCCCGATCGCGCGCAAGGCGCCGATCCTGGCCAAGCCGTTCGACCTGGATACGCTGCATGAGCAGATTCAGGTGTTGTTGCGTTAGGGATAGGTTTTGCATTTGGCTTGTGATTGCCGGGGCGCAAAGCGCCCCCCAGCATTAGCAGCCGTTCACCGAAACCCGCGAACGGTCACCCCATGTACTCCCCAGGCGGCGCCGGCAATTCGCCCAGCAAATCCCGCAGCCCCGCACACCACTGGCTGCGAATCTGGCTGTAGTAAGGATCATCCTGGGTAATGCGATAACTCTGGGTCGGCCCGAACGCATCCTTGCGATACACCAGCAAATCCAGCGGCATGCCCACCGACAGGTTGCTGCGGATGGTCGAGTCGAACGAGATCAACCCACAGCGCAATGCCTCGTCCAGTGATGTGCGGTAGGTCAGGTTGCGGTCGAGGATCGGCTTGCCGTACTTGCTTTCGCCCAGTTGCAGGAACGGTGTGTCCTCTGTGGCCTGAATGAAGTTGCCTTGCGGATACACGCTGTAGACCCCCATGGGCCCACCGGCAATCTGCCCGCCCACCAGCAACGAGCAGCTCAGGTCGACCTTGCTCGCCAGCTTGCTGCGGTCGCGGGTGACCACCTCGCGAATGGTCGCGGCCACCAGCACGGTCGCGTCGTACAGCGTGCGCACGTTCAGCAGATGGCTGCCCGTGCCGTTGCAGCGCTGGCGCAGCAAGTTGACCACCGATTGCGAGGTGGCCAGGTTGCCCGCGCTCTGCAGGACGATCAGCCGCTCGCCGGGGGTGCTGAAAATGAACAGTTTGCGAAAGGTCGAGATCTGGTCGATCCCGGCGTTGGTGCGCGAATCGGAGACAAACACCAGCCCGTCGGCCAGGTGCATGGCCACGCAGTACGTCATGTGATTTACCTGTGTAGATTGAATGACCCCGGCGTCACTGCAACGACGGGGTCGGTGGGGGGCTTGGCTTACTGTTGCTGCCCCTGCAGCAGCGACCGGACCTGGACCTGCGCCAGCATCGACTCGGCGCCGCCGCCCCGGCGCATGCCGCGGACCGGGCAGGCGTCGAGGTAGTCCAGGCCCACCGCCAGTTTCAGGTGGCGATCGGGCCTGGCCAGGCGGTTGGTCACATCGAAGCTGTACCAGCCATCGCCCAGCCAGGCCTCGGCCCAGGCGTGGCTGGCCAGGTGGCTGGCATCCTCGGTGCACAGGTAGCCGGACACGTAGCGCGCCGGTATCCCCAGGCTGCGGGCGCAGGCGAGGAAGGCATGGGTGTGGTCCTGGCACACGCCCACCCCGGCGGCGAAGGCCTCGGCAGCGGTGCTGTCGACCGCCGTCGCCCCTGGGCTGTACGGCATGCGCTCGGCCAGCCGCTCCATCAGCATGACCAGCGCGGCACGGTCGCGGCGGCTAGCGCAGTGTTGCCTGGCAAAGTCGATCAGCGCTGCGTCGGCCTGGGTCAGGCGGCTGGTGCGCAGGAACGGCAAGGGCGACTGGCTGTCGTGCTCGACCTCGAGCGTGGGGTCGATCTCGACCTGGCCCTGGGCACTCAGCGCCAGGGCGCTGTGCGGCTCTTCCAGGGTCAACACGTGCAGCACGTTGCCGTAGGGGTCGAGCTGGCTGCGCACCTGCTTGGGCATCTGCACCTGCCAGGCGAGGATCTGCTGGCGGGCGTTGCTCTGCGGCGTCAGGCGCAGGAACTGGATGCTGGCGCTCACCTGGTTGGCGTAGGTGTAGCGGGTGTCGTGGTGGATGGCGAGCTTCATACGACCTCCAGGTAGGAGTGGTGAACGGTCTGGCTGAGCTGGCGAATGCGCTCGATGAAGTCGGTCAGCCACGGGTGCAGGCCGGCTTCGAGGATTTCGTCGATGCCGGTGTAGCGCAGCCGCGCATTGAGCTCGGCGGCCATGCGCTGCGAGGCGCGGCCACTGGTGCTGGGCAGGCCGGCGAGGATATGGTCCAGCTCCTCGATGCAGGCATGCAGCGAGCGCGGCACATCGGCGCGCAACAGCAGCAGCTCCGACACCTGGCGGGCGCTGGGCGCGTTGCGGTAGATCTCGTTGAACGCCTCGAACGACGACAGCGCGCGCAGCAGGGCGCTCCACTGGTAGTAGCCACGGGCCGAGTGGTCGCTGACCTCTTCCGATGCCTCGCCGAACATTTCGTAGCGCACATCCAGCAGGCGCAGGGTGTTGTCCGCTCGCTCCAGGAAGGTGCCCAGGCGAATGAAGCAGTAGGCGTCGTTGCGCATGATGGTGCCCGCCGTGGCGCCGCGGAACAGGTGCGAGCGCTCCTTGACCCAGTCACAGAACTGGCTCATGCCATAGCGTGCCAGGCCGTTGCTGGCGATGTTGCGCATCTCCAGCCAAGTGGCGTTGATGTTCTCCCACATGTCGCCGGTGATCCGCCCGCGTACCGCATGGGCATTGGTGCGCGCCGCCTGCAGGCAGCAGTAGATGCTGCCGGGGTTGGTCTCGTCGAAGGCGAAGAAATGCAGCATGCGCGCGGTGTCGAGCTCAGCGTGGCGCTGGTTGTAGTCATCCAGGGTGCCGGCCGCCAGCAACGACATGGCCAGTTCGGCGCGGCCGTCGCTGCGCCCGGCCTGGGGCATCAGCGACAGCGAATAGCTGACTTCGAGCATGCGCGCCAGGTTCTCGGCGCGCTCCAGGTAACGGGACATCCAGTAGAGGTCCGAAGCGGTTCTTGAAAGCATGTGTCAGTCCTCCACTACCCAGGTGTCCTTGGTGCCACCACCCTGGGACGAGTTCACCACCAGCGAGCCTTCGCGCAGCGCCACCCGGGTCAGGCCGCCGGGCACCAGGCGGGTTTCGCTGCCCGACAGGACGAAGGGCCGCAGGTCGATATGGCGCGGGGCGATGCCGTTCTCGACGAAGGTCGGGCAGGTCGACAGGCTCAGGGTGGGTTGGGCGATGTAGGCTTCGGGGCGGGCTTTGAGGCGCGCGCGGAAGTCTTCGATTTCTGCCGCCGTGGCCGCCGGCCCGACCAGCATGCCGTAGCCGCCGGAGCCCTGGGTTTCCTTGACCACCAACTCCGGCAGGTGGGCCAGCACGTGGGACAGCTCCTTGGGGTTGCGGCACTGCCAGGTCGGCACGTTGTTGAGGATCGGCTCCTCGTCGAGGTAGAAGCGGATCATCGCGTCGACATAGGGGTAGATCGATTTGTCATCGGCAAGCCCGGTACCGATGGCATTGGCCAGCACCACGTTGCCCGAGCGGTAGGCCGCGATCAGGCCGGGCACCCCCAGCATCGAGTCGGGGTTGAACGACAGTGGGTCGAGGTAGGCATCGTCGAGGCGCCGGTAGATCACGTCCACCTGCCTGGGGCCGGCGGTGGTGCGCATGAACACATGGTCGTCGCGCACGAACAGGTCGGCGCCTTCCACCAGTTCCACACCCATTTCACGGGCCAGGAAGGCATGTTCGAAGTAGGCGCTGTTGAAGCGGCCCGGGGTCAGCACCACGGCGGTGGGGTTTTCCAGCGGGCTGGCGCTCTTGAGGGTATCGAGCAGCAGGTTGGGGTAGTGGTCGATGGGCGCCACCCGCTGGCTGGCGAACAGCTCGGGGAACAGGCGCATCATCATCTTGCGGTCTTCGAGCATGTAGCTCACACCGCTGGGCGTGCGCAGGTTGTCTTCGAGCACGTAATAACTGCCATCGCCGTCGCGCACCAGGTCGACGCCAGCGATGTGGGCGTAGAGGTCGCGGTGCAAGTTCAGGCCTTGCATGGCGATCTGGTAGCCCTCGTTGGCCAGCACCTGCTCGGCTGGGATGATGCCTTGCTTGAGGATGTGCTGGTCGTGGTAGACGTCGGCCAGGAACAGATTCAACGCCTGCACCCGCTGGATGCAGCCACGCTCGACTTTCTGCCATTCGCTGGCCTTGATGCTGCGGGGGATGATGTCGAAGGGGATCAGGCGCTCGGTGCCCTGTTCGTCGCCATACAGGGTGAAGGTGATGCCGGCGCGGTGGAACAGCAAGTCCGCTTCGCGCCGGCGCTGCGCCAGCAGCTCGGGCGGTGTGTCTGCCAGCCAGCGCGCAAACGGCTGGTAGTGGGGACGGCAGGCACCGTCGGCGTCATACATTTCATTGAAAAAAGCTCGGGACATACCGCACTCCTTGCCGCACAAACCCACGGCATTTTCCTGCAACTTGGCTATTTCACGATGCGAGATCCTGCGAGCAAAAATGAGTTCTGGTTTTTATCGGCACCTCAGTGTGCGTTGACAACTTCCTGCTGCGCGTCGAGCGGGCGATGCGTTGCGCAGGTAAACAAAGTCTTTGCAATGGAAGTGCCGGAAATCCAATAAGCCGCGAATCAGCTGATTATTTTTAAAAACAATCGCTGGCGCGCTTTATTTATTCAATAAAGCGACGCTTTTGGCTGGGGGAGGCGGGGTGGGTTTGTTTGCGTGCTGACGGCCTGCCAGGCGGGCCCGCGCCAAAACGGGGCGTGGCAGGCCGGCGTTGGTGTTTTTGAACCAATACGGGGAGGGCGGCCGCTCAGGCCGAGAATACGATCCCGGTACGCAAGGCGGCACTACGGATATGTTCCTGCATGGCTTTCTGCGCGGCAGGGGCCGAATGCCTGGCCAGCGCGTTGAGGATCTTCTTATGCTCTTTCCAGGTTTCCATGGCCCGTTCCGGGCGAATGAATGGCAACTTCTGGCTCTCTATGTAAATGGCCTCGCTGGCCATGACTATCTGCAGCATTGCCAGGTTGCCACTGGCCTCGAGAATGCCCCGATGAAAGGCGAAGTCCAGGCGCGCCGCCGCTTCGAAGTTGCGCGCCTTCAACTCGATGCCCATGGCTTCGACATTCTCCGCCAGTGCATCGAGGGCCTCGGTGGTCAGGCCATTGGCAGCCTGGCCAGCGGCAAAGCCTTCGAGCACATAGCGCAACTGGAAGGTATCGGCGGCCGATACCTGGGCTGCAAACGGCCAGGCAAATCCTGAAGCCGAGGTTGGCTGCTCAGCTTTCTGCGCTTTGACGAACACCCCTTTGCCCGGTTGCACGCTGACCACGCCCATGGCACTCAAGGATGACAGAGCCTCACGCAGTGACGCACGGCTGACCCCCAGGTTCTGCGCCAGTTCGCGTTGCGCGGGCAGTGCGTCGCCCGGCTGGTATTCGCCCTCGTCGATCAGGCGCTGGATGGCCTGTAAAGCGAGTTCGGGAACGGCGCCGCGAAGGGGGGTGTCGAGCATCGGTACAGACCCATCCAATCAAAGAAGCTGCCGTTTTACGACGTTCTTTACCGTGCACGCAAGTTTGGCCCTGTGCTGGTGCAACGGCGCGGTCGCTGCCATTTAACGGGGATTTTTCGGCAGGATGGCGGGCACGAGGGCGTCAACTGTTCAGACCAGTAATACCGCCAAGCACGAGGCCTGCGGGCGATTTCCCGGTGTTTTGCAGCGTCATGGCACGTCGGCTGCAAGGGTTCAGCAAACAGCTGCCCATCACCACCCGAGGTCTTGACCATGAACACTATGCGCAAATGCCTGCTGGCCACACTGCTGTGTGGCAGTGCCCTGATGCAGTCGATCGCCCACGCCGATACCCTCAGCGACATCAGCCAGCGCGGTGTGCTGAAGGTTGCCGTGCCCCAGGATTTCCCGCCGTTCGGCTCGGTCGGCCCCGACCTGAAACCGCGCGGCCTGGACATCGACACGGCGCAACTGTTGGCCGACAAGCTCGGGGTAAAGCTGGCCCTTACCCCGGTCAACAGCACCAACCGCATCCCCTTCCTGACCACCGGCAAGGTCGACCTGGTGATCTCGAGCCTGGGTAAGAACCCGGAGCGCGAGAAGGTGGTGGACTTCTCCAAACCCTACGCGCCGTTCTACCTCGGCGTGTTCGGCCCCGAAGCCAGCAGGATCGACAGCCTCGATGCGCTCAACGGCAAGACCATCAGCGTCACCCGTGGCGCCATCGAAGACATGGAGCTGAGCGCGGTGGCCCCGCAAGGCGCGACCATCAAGCGTTTCGAAGACAACAACTCGACCATCGCCGCCTACCTGTCCGGGCAGGTCGACCTGATCGCCAGCGGCAGCGTGGTGATGTCGGCCATTGCGGCGAAGAACCCGGCCAAGGTGCCGGTGCTCAAGCTCAAGCTCAAGGACTCGCCGGTGTACGTGGGCATGGCCAAGGAGCAGCCGGCGCTGCGCGCCAAGGTCGATGAAATCCTGGTGCAGGCCAAGGCCGACGGCAGCCTTGGGCGCAATGCCGAGAAGTGGCTCAAGCAACCGTTGCCCGCCGATTTCGAGTGACCTTGAACGATGGCCTATCAATTCGATTTCGCCGCCGCATTGCAGCAGGGCGACCTGCTGCTCAAGGGCGCGCTGTTCACATTGGAACTGACCGCGATCGGCACCCTCGCAGGCGTTGCCCTGGGCATCGTCGGCGCGCTGGTGCGGGCCTGGCAGCTACGGCCGTTCAACTGGCTGTTCGGGGTGTATGTGGAGCTGATCCGCAACACGCCGTTCATCGTCCAGCTGTTCTTCATCTTCTTCGGCTTGCCGGCCCTTGGCGTGCGCATGAGCGAATGGCAAGCGGCGGTGCTGGCGATGGTGATCAACCTTGGCGCCTATTCCACCGAGATCATCCGCGCCGGCATCCAGGCCATCCCGCGTGGGCAGCTGGAAGCCGCCTCGGCGCTGGCGATGACGCGTTTCGAGACGTTCCGCCACGTGATCCTGCGGCCGGCCCTGGCCAAGGTGTGGCCGGCGCTGTCGAGCCAGATCGTCATCGTCATGCTGGGGTCGGCGGTGTGTTCGCAGATCGCCACCGAAGAGCTGTCGTTCGCCGCCAACTTCATCCAGTCGCGTAACTTCCGCGCCTTCGAGACCTACCTGCTCACCACCTTGCTGTACCTGGCCATGGCCATTGGCGTGCGGCAATTGCTGAACCTGTTTGGCCGGCGCGTGATCGTGGGGAGACGCTGATGGATTTCACCTTGTGGGATATCGTGCGCAACCTGCTCACCGGGTTGCAATGGACCTTGCTGCTGTCGCTGGTGGCGTTCGTCTGCGGCGGCGCCATGGGCTTGCTGATGCTGCTGGCGCGGATCAGCGACAACGGCTGCTTGCGGGTGTTGGCCCGTGGCTACATCGAGCTGTTCCAGGGCACGCCTTTGCTTATGCAGCTGTTCATCGTGTTCTTCGGCATCGCCCTGTTCGGCATCGATGTGTCGGCCTGGGCGGCGGCGGCGGTGGCATTGACGCTGTTCACCAGTGCGTTCCTCGCCGAAATCTGGCGCGGCTGCGTCGAGTCGATCCCGCGCGGGCAGTGGGAGGCCAGCGCCAGCCTGGCGCTGAGCCGTGGCGAGCAACTGCGCCATGTGGTGCTGCCCCAGGCACTGCGCCTGGCCGTGGCGCCGACCGTGGGCTTTTCGGTGCAGGTGGTCAAGGGCACGGCAGTGACCTCGATCATCGGTTTCACCGAGCTGACCAAGACCGGCGGCATGCTGGCCAACGCCACCTTCGAACCTTTCCTGATCTACGGCCTGGTGTCGCTGGGCTACTTCATCCTGTGTTTTCCACTGTCGCTGGGTGCCCGCCACCTGGAGAGGAGGCTGCATGCCGCTGGTTAGCGTTTCTGCGTTGCACAAGTACTACGGGGACAACCACGTGCTCAAGGGCGTCGACCTGAGCATCGAGGAAGGCGAAGTGGTGGCGATCATCGGCCGAAGCGGCTCGGGCAAAAGCACCTTGCTGCGTACCTTGAACGGGCTGGAGTCGATCAATGACGGTGTGATCGAAGTCGACGGCGAATACCTGGACGCGGCACGCGCCGACTTGCGCAGCCTGCGCCAGAAGGTCGGGATGATTTTCCAGCAGTTCAACCTGTTCCCGCACCTGAGCGTGGGCGAGAACGTGATGCTGGCGCCGCAGTTGGTGAAGAAGACGCCCAAGGCCGAGGCCCGGCAACTGGCACGCAGGATGCTGGAGCGGGTAGGGCTGGAAGCCAAGTTCGATGCCTATCCCGACCAGCTGTCCGGCGGCCAGCAACAGCGCGTGGCGATTGCCCGGGCGCTGGCGATGTCGCCCAAGGTGCTGCTGTGCGACGAGATCACCTCGGCGCTCGACCCGGAGCTGGTGAGTGAAGTGCTCGGCGTGGTGAGGGGGTTGGCCAAGGAGGGCATGACGTTGGTGATGGTCACCCATGAAATGCGCTTTGCCCGCGAGGTGGGGGACAAGCTGGTGTTCATGCACCAGGGCAAGGTGCATGAGGTTGGCGACCCGAAGCGTTTGTTCGATGCACCGAAGACGGCGGAGTTGGCGAATTTTATTGGGAGTGTCGGCTAATACAGCGCTATCCCTGTAGGAGCGGCCTTGTGTCGCGATAGGGCTGTGCAGCAGCCCCGGCTATCTGGATCAGGTGAAGATCGTCGGGGCCGCTTTGCGGCCCTTTCGCGACACAAGGCCGCTCCTACAAACGATCGCGTTCATTCGGTGGCATTTGTAAACCGCCATAAAAAAGCCCCGACAACCAAGGCCATCGGGGCAAACGGTTGGGGGAGGATCCAACCAAAGGAGCTTTCAATTCAACAGGTCACTCAGCGCGTACTGGCCACCACCTCCGGCTGCCAGCCACCACCCAGGGCCTTGTAGATCGCCACGATGCCGCTGTACAGCTCGACCTCGCCCTGGGCCTGGGCGTCTTCGGCGCTCAGGCGTTCGCGCTCGGCATCGAGCAGCACCAGGTAATCCACCGTCCCTTCGCGGTAGCGCACCGAGGCCAGCTCGGCGGCCTTGCGGCTGGCATCGCTCTGGCGCATCAGCGCCAGCAAGCGCTGCTGGCGCTTGCCATAGTCGCTGAAGGCGTTGGCCGACTCTTCCAGGGCCAGCAGCACCTGCTGCTCATAGTTGGCCAGTGCCCCGTCGGCATCGGCCTCGGCGCCACGCAGGCGGGCGCGCACGCTGCCCAGGTCGAATGCCGCCCAAGTGATGCTCGGGCCCAGCGCCCAGGCGTTGGAGGCGGCCGAGCCGATCTGCGAGCCGCGCGCGGCGGTGAATCCGAGGAAACCGCTGAGGCTCACCCGTGGGAACAAATCGGCGGTGGCCACGCCCACATTGGCGGTGGCCGCGGCCAGCTGGCGTTCGGCGCTGCGGATGTCCGGGCGGCGGCGCAGCAGCTCGCCGGGGTCGCCCACCGGCAGGGCCTTGGCGATGGCCGGCAGGGCCTTGGGCGACAGGTCCACGGTCAGGGCGTCCGGGCGCTGGCCGAGCAGGGTGGCGATGCGGTTCTTCGCCCGCACCTGAACCGCCTGCAACTGCGGCACGGTGGCTTCGACACCGGCCAGGCGAGCGTCGGCGCGCACCACATCGAGCTCGTTGCCGACCCCGGTGTCACGCAGGGTGACGGTAATGTCGCGCGATTGCTGCTGGGTCTTGAGGTTGGCCACGGCGATCTGCTCGCGCAGCTGGGCGCCGCGCAATTGACCGTAGGCATCCACCAGCTCGGCGATCAGGCTGACCTGCAGCTGCTGCAGGTCGGCCTCGGCGGCCGCCTCCTGCGCTTCGCTGGCTTCGATCTGGCGCTGGATACGGCCGAACAGGTCGAGCTCCCAGGCCATGTCCAGGCCCAGGTCGTAACGCTCGCTGTTGACCCGACGCTCGGACTGGCCGGGGATCTGGCCCTTGCCCAGGTCGCTGCTGGCGCGGCTGTTGACCACCGGCAGTTGGTCGTTGGCGGCGTCGTCGCGGATCGCCCGCGCCGCTTTCAGGCGGGCGAAGGCGATGCGCAGGTCGCGGTTGCCATCCAGCGAGGCTTGCACCAGCTGGTTCAGCACCGGGTCGTCGAACTGCTTCCACCACACGCTCTCGAAGCGGCTGCGGTCGAAGGCCTTGGCTTCAAGGCTGCTGTCGAGCCTGGCCGGCTCCGTGGCCGGGGCCTTGTAGTCCGGGCCCACGGCGCAGGCCGCCAGGGCCAGCGCCAACAGGCTCGGGGTCAGGGGTTTGAGCAGGTTCATGCATGGTTCTCCAGCGGCAGTGCGCGCTCGGCCTTGCGGGCCTGGCGACGCTCGACGAAGCGGCGGATCAGGAAGAAGAACACCGGGGTCAGGAACAGGCCGAACACGGTCACCCCGATCATCCCCGAGAACACCGCCACACCCATGGCGTGACGCATTTCCGAGCCGGCACCGGAGCTGAACACCAGCGGCACCACACCCATGATGAAGGCGATCGAGGTCATCAGGATCGGCCGCAGGCGCAGGCGGCAGGCTTCCAGTACCGCAGCCAGCGGGTCGAGGCCCTTGGCCTGTTCATCCTTGGCGAACTCGACGATCAGGATCGCGTTCTTGCACGCCAGGCCCACCAGTACGATCAAACCGATCTGGGTGAAGATGTTGTTGTCGCCACCCGAGATGATCACGCCAGTGATGGCCGACAGCAGGGTCATCGGCACGATCAGGATCACCGCCAGCGGCAGGCTCCAGCTTTCGTACTGGGCCGCCAGCACCAGGAACGCCAGCAGCACGCACAGCGGGAACACGAACAGCGCGGTGTTGCCCGAGAGGATCTGCTGGTAGGTCAGGTCGGTCCACTCGAAGGTCATGCCGTTGGGCAGCTCTTCTTTGAGCAGTTTCTCGATCGCCGCCTCGGCCTGGCCGGAGCTGTAGCCAGGGGCTGCGGCGCCGTTGATCTCGGCGGTGATGAAGCCGTTGTAGTGCATGACGCGGTCAGGGCCCGAGGTATCGCTGACCTTGAGGAAGGTCGCCAGCGGGATCATCTCGCCCTGGTTGTTGCGCACCTTCAACTGGCCGATCTGCTCGGCGTCGAGGCGGAACTGCTGTTCGGCCTGGACGTTGACCTGGTAGGTGCGGCCAAAGCGGTTGAAGTCGTTGGTGTACAGCGAGCCCAGGTAGACCTGCAGGGTGTCGAAGATGTCGGTGATCGCCACGCCGTGGGTCTTGGCCTTTTCCCGGTCGATGGCGGCATCGACCTGGGGCACGTTGACCTGGTAGCTGGTGAACAGGCCCGCCAGCTCCGGCACGTTGTGGCTCTTGGCGATGATGTTCTGGGTCTCTTTGTACAGCGCTTCGTAGCCCAGGTTGCCACGGTCCTCGATCTGCAGGCGGAAGCCGCCGATGGTGCCAAGGCCTTGTACCGGCGGTGGCGGGAAGATCGCGATGTAGGCGTCCTGGATATCGGCGAACTGGGCGTTCAAGGCTGCCGCGATGGCCGCCGCCGACTGGCTCGGGTCCTTGCGCTCGTCAAACGGCTTGAGCGGGGTGAACACGATGCCGCTGTTGGGGCTGTTGGTGAAACCGTTGATCGACAGGCCCGGGAAGGCCACCGAATCGGCCACACCCGGTTGCTTGAGGGCGATCTCGCTCATGCGCTTGATCACCGCCTCGGTGCGGTCGAGGCTGGCGGCGTCAGGCAACTGGGCGAAGGCCACCAGGTACTGCTTGTCCTGGGCCGGGACGAAGCCGGTCGGAGTGGTCGAGAAGCCCAGGTAGGTCAGGCCCATGAGGCCGGCGTAGACGAACAGGGCGATGCCGCTGGAGCGGATGACCCGGCGCACGCCACCGACGTAGCCATGGCTGGCGCGGTCGAAGAAGCGGTTGAACGGGGCGAACAGCCAGCTGCCCAGCAGTTTTTCCAGGAACCGCGAGAAACGGTCCTTGGGTGCGTGGTGGTCCTTGAGCAGCACGGCGGCCAGGGCCGGCGACAGGGTCAGCGAGTTGAACGCCGAGATCACGGTGGAGATGGCGATGGTCAGGGCGAACTGCTTGTAGAACTGCCCGGTAAGGCCAGAGATGAACGCCGCCGGCACGAACACGGCGCACAGCACCAGCGCCGTGGCGATGATCGGCCCGGTCACTTCGCTCATGGCCTTTTGCGTGGCCTCCAGCGGTTTCAGGCCCAGCCCGATGTTGCGTTCGACGTTCTCCACCACCACGATGGCGTCGTCCACCACGATACCGATGGCCAGCACCAGGCCGAACAGCGACAGGGCGTTGAGCGAGAAGCCGAACAGGTGCATCACCGCGAAGGTACCGATCAGCGACACCGGCACGGCCAGCAGCGGGATGATCGAGGCGCGCCAGGTCTGCAGGAACAGGATGACGACCAGTACCACCAGGATCAGTGCTTCGAACAGGGTGTGCACCACGGCCTCGATGGAGCCACGGACGAACACGGTCGGGTCATAGACGATGCTGTAGTCCATGCCCTCGGGGAAGTCCTTCTTCAGCTCGGCCATCTTCGCCCGCACTTCGTCGGAGATCTCGATGGCGTTGGAGCCTGGGCGCTGGAAGATCGGGATGGCCACCGCCGGCTGGTTGTTCAGCAGCGAGCGCAGGGCGTACTGGCTGGAGCCGAGCTCGACCCGGGCGATGTCCTTCAGGCGAGTGATTTCGCCATCGGCGCCGGCTCGGATGATGATGTTCTCGAACTCTTCCTCGTTGACCAGGCGGCCCTGGGTGTTGATCGACAGCTGGAAGCTGGTGGAGCCGGGGGCGGGCGGGGCGCCCAGCTGGCCGGCGGCGACCTGGCGGTTCTGTTCGCGGATCGCGGCCACCACATCGCTGGCGGTCAGGTTGCGCGAAGCGGTCTTGTTCGGGTCGAGCCATACCCGCAGCGAGTAGTCGCCCATGCCGAACAGTTGCACGTCGCCCACGCCACCCAGGCGAGCGAGCTTGTCCTTGATGTTGAGGATGGCGTAGTTGGACAGGTAGAGCATGTCGTAGCGGTTATCCGGCGAGGTCAGGTGCACGACCATGGTCAGGTCGGGCGAGGCCTTGTCGACGGTGATACCGATACGCGTCACTTCTTCCGGCAGCTTCGGCTGGGTACGGGTCACCCGGTTCTGCACCTGCACCTGGGCGTTGTCCAGGTCGGTGCCCAGGGCGAAGGTGATGGTCAGGGTGAGCTTGCCGTCGGCGGTGGACTGCGAGGACATGTACAGCATGTTCTCGACACCGGTGATGGCCTGCTCCAGCGGCGCGGCGACGGTTTCGCCGATGACCTTTGGGTTGGCGCCGGGGAAGTTGGCGCGCACCACCACGGTGGGCGGCACCACTTCGGGGTATTCGCTGATCGGCAGCTGGAACAGCGAGATCGAGCCCGCGATCAGCAGCACCAGCGACAGCACCGCGGCGAAGATCGGCCGGGTAATGAAGAATTTCGAGAAGTTCATCGGTGTTGTCCCTTAACCGCGTGGCGCTTGGGCGCTGGCGACTTTGACGTTGGCACCCGCGACTTTCGGCGCCGGGTTGCTGGCTTCGAGGGCCTGGCGCTGCTGGGCGAGGGCGGCGAGGGTCTGTTCGCTGGCCATCTGGGTTTCCTCCGGGGTGACTGGCGAGCCAGGGCGCACGCGCTGCAGGCCCTTGACCACGATGCGGTCGTCCTTGCCCAGGCCACTGCGCACGATGCGCAGGCCTTCGAGCTTCGGTCCCAGTTCCACGGCGCGGTAGGCAGCCTTGTTGTCCTTGTCCATGACCAGCACGAACTTCTTGCCAAGGTCGGTGCCGACCGCTTCGTCGTTGATCAGCACGGCGTCGTACTGGGCGCTGCCGACCAGCTTCAGGCGTGCGTACAGGCCGGGGGTGAACTGGCCGTCGCGGTTGTCGAACACGGCGCGGCCACGGATGGTGCCGGTGCGCGGGTTGACCTGGTTGTCGACGAAGTTCATCTGGCCCAGGTGCGGGTTGCCGGTTTCGTTGGTCAGGCCCAGGTACACCGGGGTGCTCTGGCCGCGCTGACCGTCGCGCGCCAACTGGGTGTACTTGAGGTACACGCGCTCGTCGGCGTCGAAGTAGGCGTACACCTTGTCGGTGGAGACCACGCTGGTCAGCGGTGTGACATCGGCGCTGACGATGTTGCCGGCGGTGAACTGGGCGCGGCTGACGCGGCCGCTGATCGGCGCGGTGACCCGGGTGAAACTCAGGTTCAGGCGGGCCAGGTCCAGTTGTGCCTGGATGGCATCGACCCCGGCACGGGCTTCGGCGGCGGCGCTGCTGCGCGACTCGGCAAGCTCGGCGGAGATCGCGTTGCTGTCGCGCAGGCGCTCGCCACGGCGGGCCTCGTTGGCGCTGCGGATGGCGGTGGCCTTGGCCTGCTGCACCTGGGCTTCGAGGCGGCGTACTTCAGCCTGGAACGGGCGTGGGTCGATCTGGAACAGCAGGTCGCCTTTTTTCACCTGGGCACCTTCGGTGAAGGCCACCAGGTCGATCTGGCCAGAGACCCGTGGGCGCACCTCGACGGTTTCCGGCGCTTCCAGGCGGCCGGTGAACTCGTCCCATTCGTTGATCGGCTGCTCGATCACCTTGGCGACGCTGACCTTCGGTGCGGCGGGAGCCTGCATGGCGTCTGGTGCGCGGCCACAGGCGCTGAGCACCACCACTGCCAGGGCAGCGAGGGGGAAGCGCAAGGGTTTGAGTGAGTGATCCATGGAGAACTCCGCCAATGTATTAGTAGTGGGCGGAGTGTGAGTGTGTTGCGCGCGACGCACGAATCGAACGCAGCGAAGGTTATTATCACGGGCAATGATATGAGCGATGGCGTTATCGATGATGACGCATGGTCAGGAGCATCAAGCCATCGATTCAGGTCATGCCGAAGTGCCGGATAACCGATGTTTCGTGCGGTAATGAACACCCTGTTTGAGCAACTGGTCATTTCGCAAGATTTAACGTACCGCTAGCTCATCCCTTTCCCGTCGATGCCTCGACGCGTTCCGACATACAGAGCGGTATCTGCTCATCATCATTTCGCCTTCCCAAGCCATGGCCAGGAAGGCTAGCCCCATGACCACCCTCACCGAGCACGACGTCGAGCTCGCCATTGCCCCCCTCGAAACCCTGCTCAGCGAGGACCTCGGTCTCGCCGCTGC
>NZ_JBDJLM010000038.1:0-50077 GCF_039673365.1 Pseudomonas sp. TWI923
CTCCCACGCTGGACTCTGTGGGAGCGGGCTTGCCCCGCGATGTTTTCAAGCCAAGTACAGCACTCGGATCAAACCTTGAATTGCGCCACCATGGCGTTCAATTCCACCGCCAGGCGCGACAGGTCTTGCGCCGCCGCGCTGGTCTGGTTGGCGCCGGCGGAAGTCTGCATGGCCAGGTCGCGAATGTTCACCAGGTTACGATCCACTTCCCGTGCCACCTGCGCCTGTTGCTCCGAGGCACTGGCGATCACCAGGTTGCGCTGGTTGATCGAGGCGATGGCCTCGGCGATCAGCTCCAGCGCCTGGCCGGCCGACTGCGCCACTTCCAGCGTACCGTTGGCGCGGCCCTGGCTGCTGTGCATGGCGCTGACCGCGCGCCCGGTGCCGTCCTGGATGCCGCCAATCATCTGCTCGATCTCGGCGGTGGACTGCTGGGTGCGGTGGGCCAGTGCCCGTACTTCGTCAGCGACCACTGCAAAGCCGCGCCCGGCCTCGCCGGCGCGGGCTGCCTCAATGGCCGCGTTGAGCGCCAGGAGGTTGGTCTGCCCGGCAATCGAACCGATCACGTCCAGGACCCGGCTGATTTCGTTGGCGCTGCTGGCCAGCTGTTCGATTTCCTGGGAGGTGCCGGTGACGTCGTCGACCAGATGCTGGATCGAGCTCAAGGCCTGGTTGACCTGGTCGCGGCCGTCGCGGGTGGTCTGGTCGGCGCCCTTCGACGCATCGGCGGTACTCACCGCGTTGTTGGCCACTTCCTCGACCGCCGCGGTCATCTGGTTGACTGCCGTGGCGGCCTGGTCGATTTCGGCGCTCTGCTGATGCAGGCCGCGGCTGGTGTCTTCGGTGACCGTGTGCAGTTCTTCGGAGGCCGAGGCCAGTTGGTCGGAGGAGGCGGCGATCTTGCGCAGGGTGTCGCGCAGGCTCTGTTGCATCTGGCTCAGGGCACGCAGCAGCAGTGCCGGTTCGTCACGACCGCTGACCTGAATGTCGCGGGTGAGGTCGCCGGTGGCCACACGCTCGGCCACGGCCACGGCGTCGGCCAGCGGGACGACGATGCTGCGGGTAAGCAGGATGGCGATGGCGATGAGGGCGATGATGATGACCAGCAGTGAGCTGACGATCACGCTGAAGGCTTCGTCGGCGACGTCGCTGCTGCGCTGCGAAGCATCTTCGGCGCCCTTGCCGTTGTAGGCGATCAGGGCCGCCATGGCCTTCATCATGCTGTCGGCACGTTGGGTGAGCGGGCCGCTGATCTTGCGTTTGGCATCGGCCGCGCGGCCGGCGTTGATGTCCTTCAGTACTTCCTGCTGCAGGCTGTAGTACTGCTGGTGGGCAGCGTTGAAGGCATTGAACAGGGCACGGTCATCGGCGGCGATGATGGTGTCTTCGTAGTCTTTGAGGGCGGCTTGCAACTGATCGTTGACGGTCTGGAGCAGTGCGGTATTGCGGGCGCGCTCGTTGCTGTCGTCATCCAGGGCTGTGCGCAGGGTGAGCGCGCGGACGCGGCCGAGGTTGCTGCCGATGTCGTTGAGGGCAACGATGGCGGGGATCCAGGTGATGCGAATTTCGTCGGTGGCGCTGTCCATCTGTCGGGTTTCGTAGAGAGAAAGCAGGCCCATTGCCAGGACCAGTGCACCTAAAAGCGCGAACACGCTGGCGGCGCGTTTGCCGATCTTCATATTCCGTAACTGCATGGCATGCTCCTTGACGTTGGCGTGCAGGCGTCAAGAGCATGGTTTGAGGGCCGTGATGGCGGGTGCCAGGCTCTCGATGCGCTGCGGGTTAGGTGTGTTCCTCACCTTCGTGATGTTTTTTTGGCGCCAATGATGCCATATGGCCATTATTATTGACCAGTCATTCAATGTAACAGCACGTACAGGCTGATCCGTCATAATCTGACGGATCAGTCAGTTTTAGTTCACTTATACGATGGCAATCGCCGGGTCTGCGGCTGCCAGCGCCTGTTCACGGTCGGCTGCTGGTGGGTAGATCCACAGGGTGTTGATCTGGCGCTTGAGGTTCTTGCCTTCCTGGCCTTGCAACACCAGTTCGCGTTCCCAGCCTTCGCTATACGCCGCGCCCCATTCGCCCAGGTCCAGGCAGGTGACGTACTTCGGCTGGCGGTACACCACGGGCGCCAGGCCCAGCAGGTCGGCCATGGCGTTGTTGCCCGAATGGCGGCCCATGGGGATGGCGTGCTGGCAGGTCATCAGCGCGTGGTTGCCGATGTCGTCCACCGCGGCCCAGGCGACGTCGCCGGTGGCGTAGATATGCTCCTGACCGACAACTTTAAGGTGCGGGTCAACCCGCAGCCGGCCCAGGGCGTCACGCTCGCCTGCGACCTGCGCGGTCAGCGGGCTGGCCTTGACGCCAGCAGTCCAGATCACGGTATTGCTGGCGATGTGTTCGCCATTGTCGAGGGTCACGCCGCCTGCCTCTACGGCCACTACCGAAGCACCGGTCAGCCACTCGACACCGGCGTGTTCCGAGGCGGCGACGATGGCCGGGGTGATACCGGCGCCAAGGGCGGCACCGATGCTGTCGGCCCGGTCCACCAGCACCACGCGGACATTGCCTTCACCGAGGATGGCACGCAGACGGGGCGTCATTTCGGTAGCGGTCTCGATGCCGGTGAAGCCGCCGCCGCACACCACCACGGTGTTGCGTGCCGGCGAGGCGGGCAGCCTGGCCAGGCCAAGCAGGTGCTGTTCCAGGCGTACAGCCGACTCCATCTGGTCGACGTCGAAGCTGTGCTCGGCCAGGCCCGGCACGGCGGGGCGAGCGACCTGGCTGCCGGCGGCGAGGATCAGGCGGTCGTAGCCCAACTGCTGGTGCTGGCCGTTGGCGTCGATGTAGCCGACCTGGCGCGCGGCGCTGTCGATGCTTTCGGCGTTGCCGTGGATGAACTGCACGCCAACCACGTCGAACAAGTCGCTCAGCGGGGCCTGCAAGGTGTGGGCATCGGCTTCGTAGAAGCGTGGGCGGATGCGCAGCTCTGGCTGCGGGGCCAGCACGCTGATGCTCACGTCGCCGGCCTGGGCCTGGTCGAGCAGGCGAGCGGCGCTGAGGGCGCTCCATACACCGGCAAAGCCGGCACCGATGATCAGGATATGTGGGGTCATGTGAGTGCTCCGCTAGGTGGGGAAAGGGCTTCGGTGGTGCGTTGGCTGCCTGCCGAATAACTGCGACTGTATTGATCGGAGTTTGTCTCGACAAGTATTTTTTTCAACCAGCCCCCGTCCGGGCCTTCGCAAGTTCGGTCTAAACCTGCGGTTTTGCTGGTTTGCAGGGGCTTTTTGTGCTGATGGGCTGGCGACGGGCGGCAAGCTGAGGCTTTGCCACTTGCCGGTGATGGGCGTAGTATTTGCGACAAATTCAGTCGGAGATTGACATGTCGCTCTACAGTGCCGGCGTCGAGTACGGTATCCATTGCCTGTTGTTCCTGGTGGACGAGCGTGGCGACAGCCGCGAGTCCAGCGTGCGCGACCTGGCCGAGTTGCAGGGTGTACCGCAGGAGTACCTGGCGAAGGTGTTCACCAAGCTCGCTCGGGCCGGGCTGGTTGCGGCCACCGAGGGGGTGCGGGGTGGTTTCCGCCTGGCGCGGCCGTCGGATGAAATAACGGTGCTGGATATCGTCACGGCCATCGATGGGCACAAGAGGATTTTCGACTGCCGCGAGATTCGGGAGCGTTGTGCGGTGTTCGAGGGCTCGGCACCGGCCTGGGCGGTCGAGGGGACGTGTGCGATCAATGCGGTGATGCTGGGGGCGCAGAAGCGCATGGAGGAGGCTTTGGCGCAGCAGACGATCCTGGACTTGGCGCGGCGGTTCGGGCGCAAGGCGCCGGCGGCGTTTGGGCAGCAGGTCAATGAGTGGATGGGGGAGCGGCGGGACGGGAAGGGGAGTGGTAGCGGGGATATACCGGTGGTGGCTGTTTAAGTTGTTCTAGGGTTGCTGTTTCTTTTCTTGATTTCTTGATTTTATTCAGTGAGCGCGTTTTTGTTTTGATAGGTTTATGCGCATTCATTTGCGATGTCGACGCGTAGTCACCTTTCCGCCCTTACGGCGGGTTACTTTTTTTCTTGGAAAAAAGTAACCAAAAACCGCTCGCTCCATTCATACGGCCCTCCGCTGCGCTCCGGGTCCCTTCGCTCCGGCGTCCTCCGGGCCCGCGCGGCCTCCGACTTGCTGCGCAAGTCTACATCTCGCGCCTTCGGCTAACGCCGAAGGGTGCTGCGCACCAGAGCCCTCCAGACGCCTGCGCTCAGCCTCCTGAAGTCGCGAAGTTAGGGGCGGCGCCTGGGCTGGCTTTAGCTGTCGCTAGCGGCTATGGCGCTAAACTCTTGATCGGCAACGGCAACGGCAACGGCAACGGCAACGGCAACGGCAACGGCAACGGCAACGGCAACGGCAACGGCAACGGCAACGGCATAGCGCAGAGCTTGCCTCGTGTGGACGCTAGCGATCTGCGCGCGGCAGGGTGGGGTCTACCAGCCCCCCGTTGTTGCGCTCGCAATCGCTACGCGCCTGGCTCAGGCTTGGGGTGTCGTAGTAGTAGGTGATGATCCGCGCATCCTTGGGCCCATCAGCGCTTGTCGAGGACCGGCCCGGCCTGTCGGCGCAGGGCCTTGGCACGCTTCTCGAGGAACAGGTAGGTCACCACCGCCAACAGCAGTGGAATCAGGTAGTACAACGTTCGATAGCCCAGTAGCGCGGCGATCAACGTGCCTTGGCCGAGCTGACCGTGGAGCAGGGCGAGGAACACCGCCTCGAGCACGCCGAGCCCTGCGGGAATGTGGGCGACCACGCCGGCCACGCAGCTGATCAGCAACACACCCAGCACCGACGGATAGAACAGGTCCGGCGGCAGCAGCAGGTGGATCAGCGCTGCCATCAGCGCCCAGTTGCTTGCGCCCAAGGCCACCTGGCACAACGCCAGACGCAGGCTCGGCAGGGTGACTTCGTGCCCGCGCATGTCCCATGTGCGCCGCCTGGCGAAGGCGCAGGCGAACAGGTAGGCCAATGCGACCGCTACCATCAGCACGCCGATCAGGCGCAGGCCGCCGGCGCCCACCGCCCAGCTTTCCGGCAGTTTGACCATACCGAATGCGAACACCGTGCCTGCCAGCAGCAGGTAGCCCATCCAGTTGGTCAACAGACCCAGGGTGAGGATGCGGGTGATGGTCGGGGTATCCAGACCCAGCCTGCTGTACAGGCGATAACGCAGGGCCACGCCGCCGACCCAGGTGGTGAAGTTGAGGTTGAACGCATAGCAGACGAACGCGACCGGCAGTACCTGGCGAGCCGGCAGGCGGTGGCCAGTGTAGGCACGGGCGAGCAGGTCGTAGCTGGCGAATACCAGGTAGCTGCACAGTGCCAGCAGCAACCCCATGGCCAGGGTCGAGGGGCGGTAGGCCAGCAGCGAGTGGCGGACTTCGTTCCAGTCCAGGTTACGCGCCAGGGTGAACAGCAGTATCGGGATCAACACCAGAAACAGCACGGTCAGCAGGCGTTTGCCCCAGGTCTTCCAGCGTGGCGTGGCCATCAGGTCTTGCCCCTGTGGTAATCGGCCGGGGCCTCGCTGTCGGCTTGCAGCGACTGCAGGCGCTGCCGGTGCGCCGGGAACCAGCCGGCGATACGCGGGAAGTAGCGGGTGATGTGGAAACCCAGGAAGATCAACGGTGCGCGCCACCAGTAGCCGCGCACCATGCGCTCCAGCGTCACGCTCTTGCAGTGATCGCGGCTCAGTTCGCTCAAGTGCTGGTACAGGTGTTCGTTGAACGCACGGTCGCGGATCAGCAGGTTGGCCTCGAGGTTGAACGACAGGCTCAGCGGGTCGAGGTTGCTCGAGCCTACGGTGGACCAATGGTTGTCCACCAACGCCACCTTGCCGTGCAGCGGGCGCTGGCAGTACTCGTGGATGCGCACGTCGTCGCGCAACAGGTAGTTGTAGAGCAGCCGCGAGAGCGTGCGTACCCAGCGCATGTCCGGTTGCCCCTGGAGGATCAGCGTCACCTCGACCCCGCGCCGGGCGGCGTTGCGCAGTTCGCGCAGCAGGCGGTAGCCGGGGAAGAAGTAGGCGTTGGCGACGACGATGCGTTGCCTGGCCTCGCGAAACGCTTGCAGGTAACAGACCTCGATATCGTTACGATGGCGAAGGTTGTCGCGCTCCACCAGCAGGGCACTGGCCGAGCCGGCGGCGCTGCTCGGTTCGACCTGGTTGGCGTTTTCCAGCACCGGCGCGAGCATCCGGCAGGTGGAGGCGTGCACTTGGGCCACCACCGGGCCGACGACCTCCACCGCATAGTCCTGCTTGGCCTGCGGGCCGAAGTCGCCAAGGTGGTCGGCGCTGTAGTTGATGCCGCCGATGAAGGCGCGTTTTCCGTCGATCACCAGGATCTTGCGGTGCAAGCGGCGGAACAGGTTGGTGCGCATGCCGGCCAGCCGCGGTTGTGGATCGAACGAATGGAAACGTACCCCGGCCTCGGTCATCGAGGAGATGAAATTCTCGGGCAGGTCGGCGGTGCCGTAGCCGTCCGCCACCACCTCGACCCGTACCCCGCGCCGCGCGGCGTCTATCAGGGCTTGGCGCAAGGGTTGGCCGACCTTGTCGTCGTAGATGATGAAGGTTTCCAGAAGGATCTCCTCGCATGCCTGGGCCATGGCCTCGAACACGCGCGGGTAGTACTGCTCGCCGTTTATCAGCAATTCGATGTGGTTGCCGTCGCACCAGGGCTGCTTCATAGCGTCACCTGCGCCACGAGTGGGGCATGGTCGGAGAGGTGTGACCAGGGGTATCTGGACAGCACACGTGCCTGGCAAGCTTGTGCATTGCGCAGGTAGATGCGGTCCAGGCGTAGCAATGGCAGGCGGGCGGGAAAGCTACGTGCCGGCTTGCCGAAGGCCTCGACCAGGCGGCCCGAAAGCCGCGCATCCGCTTTCAGACGCCAGTCGTTGAAATCGCCGGCGACGATGACCGGCTCGTGCGGCGGCAGGCTGTCAAGCAACGCCAGCAGCAGATCGACCTGCTGCTGACGATGGTCTTCACGCAGGCCTAGGTGCACGCAGATCGCGTGCACCTGCTCATGGCCGGGCACTTCGAGCAGGCAGTGCAGCAGGCCACGCTCTTCGTTGCCACGGATCGTGACGTCGAGGTTGTCGTGGGCGCGGATCGGAAACTTGGACAGCAACGCGTTGCCATGGTCGCCATGGGGATAGACCGCGTTGCGTCCGTAGGCGAACTGCGGCCACATGCTGTCGGCGAGGAACTCGTACTGAGGTGCTGTCGGCCAAGTCGGATGGCGCTCGGCATGCTGTTGGTGGCTGCCGTGCACCTCTTGCAGGAAAACCAGATCGGCACCAGTGGTGCGGACCGCCTCGCGCAGCTCCGGCAGGATGAAACGGCGGTTGAACAGGGTGAAGCCCTTGTGCACATTGAGGGTCAGCACCGTCAGGTGGTGCACGCCAGTCACCTTGTCGATGATGCAGCGTGGGGCAGGCAGGGTCCCGTTCATAGTGGCTCCTGCGGCTCCACTTCAGGCTCGGTCACCCGCTCGTCGTCCTGGCGCAGCCCGTTGGGGTAGAACGCCTTGCGCCATGGGCCATAGCGCCAATCGGCAATTCCAATGCGGATCTTGCTCACGAGAGCCCCCTGCGTTCGTGTACTCATCAGTAGCGACCGGCAGCAGGGCGAGAGGGTTCAGCAGGATTGACGAGTGGCGCGGGTGAACAGCAGCGCGCACCTCGGCAGGCACGCGCCTTGTCAGCCTCTGTCAGAAACTGCCCTTGAGCGTCAGCATGAAGTTGCGCGGCTCACCATAGTAGTTACCCCAGCCAGTAGCACCGACGGTCGAGTAATAGCGCTTGTCCAGCAGGTTGTTGCCGTTCAGCGCCAGGCTCCAGTGATCGTCGAGGCGATATTGCACGCGGCCGCTCCACAGGGTGTAGCCCGCTTGCTCGATACTCAGGGTGCCCTGGCGGCGGAAGTTGTCGCTCTGGCTGGAAACACCGGCGCCGACGGTCCAGCGTCCAAGCGCGCCTGCCAGTTGGTAGTCACCCCAGACCTTCAGCATGTGGCGCGGAATGAAGCTGGAGGTGAACGTCAGCTCGGTCGGGTCAGTCTCGTTGATGGTCTTCAGGTACTTGGTCTGGGTATAGGTGTAGCCGGCCAGCAGTTGCAGGCGATCGACGGGTGAGCCGCTGACCTCGGCCTCGAAGCCCTGGGCGCGGACGTTGCCGCTGTCGCTGTAGCAGTAACCGTCGCTCGAACCGCCGCAGACGTTCTCGAAGTCGGTCTCGGCACGGTGGTCTTCGATGGTCCGGAACAGGTTGAACGAGGTGTTGAGGTTGCCGTCGAGCAGTTCACCCTTGATGCCCAGCTCATAGCTGCCGCCAGTCTTGGGCTGCAGCGATCGACCATCGGCAGTGGTCAGGTTGCCTTGCGGCTGAAAGATCTGCGCGTAACTGGCGTAGGTCGTCCACTGGTCGTTCAGATCGTAGAGCAAGGCGCCGAATGGCGTGACTTCGCCGTTTTCCTTGCTGCGGATATGTTCCCAGGTATCCCAGCGCTGGGTGTAGGAGTCGCGGTCGTTGCGGTACCAACTGGCGCGGGTACCCAGCACCAGGGTGAGAGGCTCGGCCAGTTTCAGACGCAGGTTGGCATAGGTGCCCCACTGGCGCGTGGTGGAGTCGGTCGGGAACGGGCCGCCGCGGATAGTGCCGGTCTGGTAGTCGGCCTTGGACGGGCGTGGGAAGTTATCCGATGGATCGAAAGGATTCTGTCTTCCGCTCAATGCCAGCAAGGCGAAGTAGTCGTGATTGTTCTGGCGGCTGGCGTTGGCACCCACGATCAGTTCGTGCTCCAGGCCGAATGCCTCGAATTTGCCGTCGATGTAGCTATCGAAACCGTAGTCGGTCTGATCGTAATCGAAGCGGCCCGAGTAGCTCCCCATCGCGCCGTTGGTGGCGCCAACCGGCACCGAGCCCTCGGAGTAGCCGTACTCGATGTTCTGGTTGTTGTGGGTGTAGACCGAAGCGAAGTTCAGCGACCAGTCATCGTTGAAGCGATGTTTCAGGTCGGCGAAGCCTGTGATGCGCTCGCTTTGCAGGTCATTCCAGCTGGCACCCAGGCAGGTCGAACGGGACAACTTCAGGTCGCTGCCATCGGCATAGCGAGGCAGGCCGTGGTAGCAGGGTGAGGCGTCGACGTCCTCGTAGGCCAGGCCCACGCCCAGGGTAGTGTCGGGCGTCATGTCCCAGTCCAGGGCACCGTACAGCACCTGGTCCTGGCGCTTGGCGTCGTCGTAGAAGTACTGACGGTCCTGCAAGGTGGCGACCGCGCGGCCGCGCACGGTGCCCGACTCGTTCAGCGGGCCACCTACGTCCACCTGGCCACGGTAGTTGTCCCAGGTGCCGGCAGACAGTGTCAGCGTGGTATGGACCTTGTCCTGGCCGCGCTTGCGCACGAAGTTGACGCCGCCGGCGGAGGAGCCGGAGCCCTTCATCATCCCGGCCGCGCCCTTGAGGATCTCCACGCGGTCGTAAAAGGCCATGTCGCTCGAGAAACTGTTGGCCTGCACATAGTTGCCGCCCACATCCAGCGGCACGCCATCGTACTGGTACTGGCCATCGAGATTGAAACCGCGGGAGTAGAAGTACTTGCCGCCCATGGGCGAGTCATAGACGGTGATACCTGGCGTCTTGTCCAGCACCTGCTCCAGCGTGTTGAGGTTCTGGTCGTCGAGCATCTTGCGGGTCATGACCGTGACCGACTGCGGGGTTTGCTTGAGCGTATGCACGCCTTTGCCGATGGTCACCGCGCGCGCCGCGTAGGACTGGGTGCCCTCGCTGGTGGCGTCGAGGCGGTTGGCGTCGATCGTCAACGGCCCCAGCTCCATCGCCGCGCCGTTGTCAGCCGGGACCAGCACATAGCCGCCGTTGCTTTGACGCTGGGCTTGCAGCCCGCTACTGGCAAGCAGCCGCAGCAGACCTTCCTCGACGCTGTAGCTACCCTCGAGCCCGGTTGTGCGCAGTTGTCGGGTCTGCTCTGTGTCGAACGAGATGGTTACCCCAGCCTGCACACCGAACTGGGTGATGGCGTTGCCCAGAGGGCCGGCGGCGATGTGGTAGCTGTTTTGGCTGCTGGCCATGGCGTGGGCCGGTGCGAGCAGCGCGCAGGGTACGGTGGCGAGAGACAGGCCGAAGGCGAACCGGCGGATGGCCTGGCTCAGGCGGGCGGTGGGGTGGGGAGCGGGCATGGGGTGATCCTTGCGTGTCATGGCGGAAAGTCGCTGTCGTCGCGGCTTGTGTCATGGACGGACGAGAATCGAAATCAGCAAGATTACCGAGAACTTATTTCGTGCAGGGTTCAGGCAGGCTCCACACTGACCCAGTAGCGGCTCAGGTAGTGCACCTTCACCGGCAGGGATTTCGGCAGGTTCGCTAGGGCGATATCGGTGTCGTCGATGCGGTACGACCCGGAAATGTTCATGCCACGAATGGCCGGGGCGCAGCGCGGCACCCCGGTTCGGTAGCGACCCAACTCATCGATGAAGTCGCCTAGACGCCAGTCGTTCACGCTGAGCATGCCCTGCACCCAGGCTGCAGAGTCGGCGGGCAGGGGTTGGGCGCGGGTGAACGTATCGTTGTCGAAGTCCGTCTGTTGCCCGGCGTCCAGTCGCAGCATTCGGTCCAGATGGTGCCGGGGGCGTACCTCGACAGCCGATTGCAAGACACCGACCCGTGTCTGCTCCGATAGCTGCCGCACACTGAATTGCGTCCCCAGCGCCCGCACGCTGCCGTTTTTGCTGTGCACGATGAACGGGCGTCGGGCGGGGTCGCTGGCGGTGCTGACCAGGATCTCGCCACGGTGCAGCTCGATCGCCCGGACCTGCGCGTCGAAACGCACATCCAGCGCGGTGTCGACGTTCAGCTCCAGGTGCGAGCCGTCCTCCAGGCGCAGCGAGCGCCGCTCGCCGGTGCCGGTGCGCTGCTGGGCGAGCAGGGCGCGGTAGGGTACCTGCTCGCTGGCCAGCCAGGTGCCGCCGCCGATGGCCAGCAGCATGCCCAGAGCCTTCAGCACCTCGCGGCGCTGCGCCTGAGCCGCGCCCAGGCTCGACAGCGCGGCCTGGCGCGGCACCATCGACCATTGCCGCTGGAGCTTTTCCACCCGCGCCCAGGCTTCGGCATGGGCCGGGCTGGCGGCCAGCCACGCCTGCCAGGCCTGGGTCTGTGCTGTGTCGGCATCGCCGTCATTGAGCTGCACGTACCAGGTCGCGGCTGCTTCTAGGGTCTTCAGATCCAACGTCAGGCCCATCAGCTCTCGACCAACAGCAGGCAGCGGGTCATGGCCCGGATCAGGTGGTTTTTCACCGTAGTGACCGATACGTCGAAGCGTTGGGCGACCGCCGCGTAGGTCAGCCCTTCCAGTTGCACCGCGAGAAAAATGTCGCGTGTCCTGGGACCCAGTTCGTCGAGCAGCGCATCGACCGATACCAGCATCTCGATGATCGACAGGCGAATCTCTGGCGACACCTCGACCGGCTCAGGGCGCAGGGCGAGGGCCTGCAGATAGGCCTGCTCGATGGCCCGGCGGCGAACCTTGTCGATCAACAGTGCGCGGGCAATGGCGCTCAGATAACTGCGTGGCTCGCGGATGGGCGCTTGGTTGCGGGCGGTCATGACCCGCAGGAAGGTGTCGTGGGCCAAGTCGGACGCGTCGGCAGTATTGCCCAGGCGAGCGCGCAACCAGCTTTTCAACCAGCCGTTGTTTTCGCTGTACAGCTGGTGAAGCGCCGAACGGTCGAGCGTCGACATAGAGCGGTTTCCATGATGTAAATGGTAATTGATCGCATTGTCTCGGTGTGGCGAGGGGATTGCAAGATGTGCAGCTGCTTGGAGTTTCAGGGGCTGTGTTAATCCTGGCGATGCGAGAGCACCTGCGACCTCGTACTTCCTCGGGGTGAGAGCAAATGCACTACCTCATTCCGGGACCGCACATCTATAGGCTATCGGGATCCCCGAAGAACATCTGTATCCGCGACCTGAGCCAGCGCTCCGCCGGGTCATTGTCCTGCGCCCCGCGCCAAGCCATATGCAATTCGAAACTGCGCACCTCCAGTGGCAGGTCCTCAGCCCGCAACCCGCCAGCGGCGGTAAGCGCATCCGCGGTGTAGTCCGGCACCGTGGCGACAATATCGGTCCCCGCCAGCAAACTCCCCAGCCCGTTGAACTGCGGTACCGCCAGCACCACATGGCGCTTACGGCCGATTTCGTCCAGCGCTTCATCGATGAAACCGGACAAGTCGCCGGCAAACGACACCAACGCATGGGGCCGGGCGCAGAAATCGTCGAGGCTGATGCTGCCGGGCATGCTGTCGGCGCGCAGCAACTTGGGCATGCTGCGGCGCAGCACCTTGCGCTTGGCGTTGGCGGGCAGGTCGCTGGTGTAGCTCACCCCCACCGAGATTTCCCCCGATGCCAGCAACGTCGGCATCAGCAGGTAATTGACCCTTCGAACCACCAGCACAATGCCGGGGGCCTCGGCGCGGATACGCTTGAGCAGTTGCGGCAGCAGGGCGAACTCGGCGTCGTCGGAAAGGCCGATGCGAAACACTGCATTGCTGGTGGCCGGGTCGAATTCGGCGGCGCGGCTGACTGCAGTGGAGATCGAGTCCAGGGCTGGCGAGAGCAGGGCGAAGATCTCGTGGGCGCGGGCCGACGGCTCCATGCTGCGGCCGGTGCGCACGAACAGCGGGTCGTCGAACAGGCTGCGCAGGCGCGACAGCGCGGCGCTGATGGCCGGCTGGCCGAGGAACAGCTTTTCGGCGGCGCGGGTCACGCTGCGTTCGTGCATCAGGGTTTCGAACACGATCAGCAGGTTGAGGTCTACGCGACGCAAGTCGTTACGATTCATTCGATGCGGCTCGCCAGTCAGTGGGGCAGGGGTGAATCTTAAGGCCAAAGGCTGTTACCCTGCACCGATTTGTGGGAGCCAATGCGCAGATTTGCCTGGGGCCCAATCAATGACAGGCATGTCGACTATTAACGGCCACTGATGGCCCAAAGCGCAAAGCCCGGATAAAGTCCGTGGTAATACGAGATTCACACAGGCGAGGTATGCGATGTCCCGCATGATCCGTTTCCACAAGTTCGGTCAGGCCGATGTGCTCCGTTGCGAGGAGCAGGCCGAACCGTCCCCGGCGGCCGGCGAGGTGCAGGTGCGCGTCGAGGCGATCGGCATCAGCTGGTACGACGTGCTCTGGCGGCAGAACCTGGCGCCTTCCCAGGCACGTCTGCCTGCAGGCATCGGCCATGAAATGGCCGGTGTGGTCATGGCGGTTGGCGAAGGGGTGGACGACATTGCGGTGGGCGACCGGGTCGCCAGCTTCCCGGCCACTAGCCCCAATGATCACCCTGTCTATGGTGATGTGATCGTGCTGCCGCGCAGCGCCATCACCCGTTACCCCGATGTGCTGACCCCGATCGAAGCCAGCGTGCATTACACGCCGCTGCTGATCGCGTATTTCGCCTATGTCGATCTGGCCCGGGCCAAGGCCGGCCAGACTGCGCTGGTCACCGATGCCAGCCACTGTGCAGGGCCGGCTTTCGTGCAGTTGGGCAAGGCCCTGGGGCTGAAGGTGTTCGCCGCCACCAAGGAGCCGGAGCAGCGTGAATACCTGCTCGGCCTGGGCGCGGACAAGGTGATCGTTACCGAAGAGCAGGACCTGGTCCTGCAGGTCGGCAAGTACACCAACGGCCGTGGCGTGGACATGGTCCTCGATGGCATGGGCGGGCCGCAGATGTCGCTGCTCGGCGACGTGCTGGCGCCGCGCGGCAGCTTGGTGCTGTATGGCCTGCAGGGTGGCAACCAGACGCCGTTCCCGGCTTGCGCGGCGTTCCAGAAGAACATCCAGTTCCATGTGCACTGCATCGGCAACTTCACCGGCAAGCCGGAGCTGGGCATCGCCCAGGACCAGGTTGCCCTGCAGCGTGCGTTGCGTGACATCAACCAGTTCACCGCCGACCAACTGCTGACCCCGCAGATCATCAAGGTGTATCCGTTCGACCAGGTGGTCGCGGCCCATCGCCATATGGACGAATGTCCGTGTGGGGGGCGTGTGGTGTTGGACATGGCGGTGAGTTGATCGCCAGCGACTGTTGCCATCATGAAAAAGCCCGAGCAATGTCTCGGGCTTTTTTTCGGATGTATCCTACGGCGATTTAAGATTACTTGCTGAGGCTGTAGTGGAAGTGTCTAGTTAACCCACTGCAACTTCAATAAATTGTTCTTTGCCCGGGCTATTCATCATTTTTATGTTTCGACTCGTCAGCATGTGTGTGCCAGGCCAATGAACGCCACCAGGGGCGCAGTGGCGCTGGGTTGTAGCCTGTTCGGCGACAGTCACCGAAGTATTAATCCTCTTTTGTCTTTCTTGGTTTTGGGAAATTTCCTTCAAGATCGGGGTTTAATTCATCTGCCAAACTCTGCTTTTGGATCTGATCCGATCAGAAAGATGGAGTGACTACATGAACAATACCCATGACCAGGCCATGCACTATGTTTATCAACAAGTATTGCAACGAATCTTCGAACATCTGAACCAGGCGCAGCGCGCTTCCATTCAACTGTTGATGCAACGGTTGCTGGTGATCGCTGGCGGCCATGCGCAGATCGCTGATCTGCGTCTGGTGCTGTTGCACGGTGGCGACCAGCGCAGCGCCCATTTGCTCGCCTACCTGCGCGCGGCGCAATTGAGCATCGCCCTTCGCCATCATGCAACCTTCCGCCTACGCGTGCTCATTGCCAGGTCGCCTGGGCTGGACCGCGCGACGCTGGCCAGCCATGAGCGCTGCTTCAGTGCCTTGTTCCTGCATGACGACCCACGGGTGGAACTGCTGCTCAGCGACGGTGAGAGACTGGAACCATTCATTGCCGGTGAAACCAGTGGCGGCGGGCAGCTGGGCGATGCCGGCAAGGCCTGGCTGCTGTTCGGCCATCTGAGTGGCGGGCAGCCTGATGCACTGCTCGGCGGGCAAGCTTATTTGATGCTGGCGGAGGGGCTGAGCCAGGCACTGGCCGGCGCGGACCCAGAGGGTGGCGTGGATGCCTTGGTCACGGTGGTGCCGGTCGTGCAGCGCCGTCGTCTGCTGGCTTGGGCCCGGCGCTGCCTGAGCCAGGCCTGCGATGCCGCACCACCGGCCTTGCCACAGTGTGTACGTGTATTGACGCAGCAACTGGCACAACTGCGCTACCGGCTGGACGAGCCCGCGCCGTCAGTGCAGGTGGCACTGCCAGCCCAGGCTGCACGCCCCCTGCGTGTGGTCGCGGTGGATGACCTGCTGCAACTGGACGATGGGGCCTCGCTGGAACACATGCTGGGCCGCCGCGAGGTGCTGCCGTGTCAACTGCAGGGGCCGGCTGGGCTGTTTGACCCGCTGGCGCTGGCGCATCTGCATGGGTTGCATGGGCAGTACGTGAGCCTGCTTGGCTATCGCGAGGGCGTGCAGGGGTTGTTGCAGCGTCTGGGCCAGAGCCAGTTGGCCTGGCCTGAGGAATACAGCTTGCAGGCGCAAGCCAGCTTTGCGCAGGCCTATGGGGTGAGCGAAGAGCAACTGGTCTGCCTGCTGCTCACGCCGTTCGAGGCGCGGGGGCGCAACCTTGAGCGTTATGTGCAACGTTGTCACCCACGCATGCGGGTGGCATTGCCTTACCTGCACCGGGCGTTGCAGGGGCGCCCTTGCCCGGCGTTGGTAAGCCAATGGCTGGTGGATGTCAGCGGGTTGGAGCTGGTGCACCTGCGGGCGCTGTACGCCGGTACGCTGCCTGCGCAGGTGAGCCTGCAGGCCCAGGTGCTGGCACGGCGTGACCTGTGGTTGCGGCTGCTGCCGCTTCCTGCGCAGGAGCAGGTTGACCCACAGCTCCAGCGTCGTGGCTGAACGCGGTGCTCAGGGCCTGGGTAAGAGCTTGTGCAGCATGAACTGGTGGGCCGGCGAGAATAGCCGATTGAATGTCAGCAGTACCGCGCAAACCGTGCCGAGCGCCGATGCCGCGGCGATCAGGAACATGATCACGATCTGGTAGCGCACGGCCTCGGCCGGGCTTTGCCCGGCAAGGATCTGGCCGGTCATCATGCCCGGGAGGCTGACGATGCCAACCACCGTCATCTGGTTCAGGGTTGGCATCATGCCGGCCTTCACCGCCTGTGCGGCGGCGGCCCGGGCGGCCTCCCAGCGGGTCCCGCCCAAGGCCAGGATCATCTCCACCACGGCGCGGGTGCTGCCGAGTTCACGGGTCATGCGGTCGATGCCCAGGGACACCGCTGTCAGGGTGTTGCCGAGGATCATGCCGAGGATCGGAATGGCGTACTGGGGTTCGTACCAGGGGCGGATCCGCAGCACCACGAACAGGCCGACGGCCGTGACCAGCCAGGAGCTCAGCCAGACCGAAACGACGCTGTCGGTGAGCAGGCCGTGATGGCGATGTTTGCCTCGCCCGGCGGCCGCGTGCCCTGCGACCAGGGTCATGGCCAGGACCAAGGGCAGCACTACATACCATTGGGCAAAGTGGAACACCCAACCCAGCACGTAGCCAATGGCCAGGAGCTGGACCACGGTGCGCACGGCTGCCAGAAGCAACTGGCGCTCCAGCTGTAGTTTCAACAACAGCGATAGCACGCCGTTGATCAGTATCAGCGTCGAGGCGATCGCCAGATCGGCATAGGACAGGCTCTGGTAGTTCATGTGCGGTACTCGGCAAGCAGGGTGCCTTGTTGCAGGGTCAGCTGGCGGCTACTCATTCTTTGCGCCTGCGCGTGATCATGCGAGACCCAGACGTAGGCACGCTGCTGGTTCGCGGCATTGAACCAGTTCATCACCAAGGTTTCCACGGCCGCCGCCGACTGCGGATCCAGGGCGGACGTGGGTTCATCGAACAGGATGACTTGCGGCTGCATGAGCAGCACGCGGATCAAGGCAACGATCTGCGCTTCTCCGCCCGACAGGTCGCTGGCCGCTTTGTCGACGAAAGCTTTCGGCTTGCCAGCCAGGCCCAGCAGCTGATTCGCCGCGTCAATGTCGAAGGTGCGCGGGCGCAGGGCTTTCAAGGTGAAAGGCAACTGCAGATTGTCCCTGACGCTGCCGTCCACCAAGGCAGGGCGTTGGGCCAGGTAGCACACGCATGAACGGTAGCGGGTGATCGCATGGGCCGTGACGGGGCTGCCCATCCAGATGATCTCGCCGCTGCTGGGCGAGTCGAGCAGCGCCAGCAAGCGCAGGAACACGCTTTTGCCCGCGCCAGATTGGCCGCTGATTGCCACGCGATCACCGGCGCACAGGCTGAAGTCGGCAGGTGCAAGCAAGGGCGCCTGCCCGGTGGCATTGGTTCGCCCCAGCTGCCTGGCTTCTACCAGCGCGGGCATGCGCTCGGAGGGGGAAGGGCGTGACGACACCAGGCGGCCTCGCGAGAGTGTTGGGTGAGCGAGGCAGTGTGTCAGAGCCCGCTATCGACAACCAGCGTCGCTGCTCAGGCCCACCTAAGTTTTCATCCGTAAGGTCCCTCCCTGAAACCACAACCGGATCCGAGGAGGGAGCCGCGATGAACGCAACGAGCTCAAGTTGGCTCAACAAAGTCCCGGAAGTGACGCTGTCCTTCTGGATCATCAAGATCTTCCAAACGGGTTGCAAGGCAATGAGAGCGTTGTCGCTAATGCACTGATATGCGGCGCCAAGTGTAACTAGATGTATGCGGATAAATTTATGTAACTTGATATGTGAAATATAAAGTTACTTGGCGTAAATTTTGTAAATGCACTTTGTTCAATAAATTATCGCAAATAGGATTGCGCATCATTTCATAGGTGATGGCAATCAAATGGCAAGCACTCCAACAACCCGCCGCGCGGAATCCCCACATCTCTATACGGCCCTCGGCCTGGCCCTGGCATCCTGTTCGACCGCGAGCCTGGCGCAAACCGCCGATGCCGGCAAAACCAAGCCGGGCTCGATCCTTGAACTGGATGCGACCGATGTAAAAGGTGTTCATCAGGCCGAGACGTTCAAAGTGGATGAAATGTCTTCGCCGAAGTTCACCGCTCCGCTGCGCGAAGTGCCCAAGTCGATCACCATCATCAACGAAGCCTTGATCAAGGAGCGCGGCGCCACCTCGCTGACCGACGTGCTGCGTACCACCCCAGGCATTACCCTGGGCGCAGGCGAGGGCGGCACGCCACTGGGCGACCGGCCGTTCATTCGCGGGTTCGAAGCCAGTACCGATATCCAGATCGACGGCCTGCGCGACCTTGGCCGCATGTCCCACGAGGCGTTCAACGTGGAGTCGGTCGAGATCGTCAAAGGGCCGGGTTCGGCCTACAACGGCCGGGGCTCCACGGGCGGCTCGATCAACCTCGTGAGCAAGGCCGCCAAGGCCGAGGACTTCATCGCCGGCAGCGTCACGATGGGTACCGACCAACTCTGGCGCAATACCCTGGACATCAACCAGTACCTGCCCGAGCAGGACCTGGCGTTTCGCCTGAACGCCATGAAGCACGAAGCCGATACCCCCGGCCGCGATGACGTCGAGGTCAAGCGCTGGGGCATCGCCCCGACCATTACCTGGGGCCTGCAGGGCCCGACGCGGGTGACGGCCAGCTACTACCACCTGGAAACCGATGACATTCCCGATCAGGGCCATCCGATCTCGTTGATCACCAACAAGCCTGCGGATGTCGACCGGGACAACTTCTACGGGCTGGTTGACCGAGATTTTCGCAAGACTTCCGCCGACCTGGCCACGCTGCTGATCGAACATGAGTTCAGCCCGCAGCTGACCGTGCGCAACACCCTGCGCGGCGGGCGCAGCATGCAGAACTACGTGATGAGCCGCCCGGTGTTCGCCAACGTCGCGCAGGAGCAGAACGGTCTGGTAGGCCGGGGTTTCCGCCCACGCAACGTGGTCAACACCTCGGTGCTCAACCAGACCGACCTGTTCGGCACCTTCCACACCGGTGGCATCAAGCACAGCTATTCCGCCGGCCTGGAAGTCAGCCGCGAGACCATCACCGACAAGGACAAGCACGCTGGCAACAACGGTCGCCCGGGTAACCTGTACAACCCTAACCCGCACGACGGTGGCTGGACCTTGCTGCCGGGTACCGGGGAAGTCACCAGCAAGTACCAGACCGAGGTCAAGTCGCTGTACGCCTTCGACACCCTCGCGCTGCATGAACAGTGGGACCTGAACCTGGGGCTGCGCTACGACGACTACGACGTCAAGAACCGGGTCGAGGGCGGCGCCTCGTCGTCGAGCGAGCTGTGGAATTACCAGGTGGGCGTGGTGTTCAAGCCAATGCCCAACGGCAGCATCTACCTGTCCTACGGCACCTCGTCCAACCCCTCGGGCGAGAACACCCAGTCCGGCGGCGCCGACGGTGCCGGGGCCGGCAACCTCAATGGCAACAAGGCCAACCTCGACCCGGAAAAGTCACGCAGCGTCGAGCTGGGGACCAAGTGGGATGTGTTCAACCAACAGCTGTCGCTGACCGCCGCGGTGTTCCGCACCGAGAAAACCAATGCGCGGGTGACCGACCCTATCAGTGGGCTGGTGGTCCTGGACGGCGACCAGCGCGTGACCGGCATCGAGTTCGGCGTCACCGGCCGCATCACCGACGCCTGGGCGGTCTGGGGCGGCTACACCTACCTGGATGCCGAAGTGGTGAAGTCGGGCGACGATGGCAACAACGACGGCAACCGCTCCAAGTTCATTGCGCCGAACAGCTTCAGCCTGTGGTCGTCCTATGACCTGACCGACCGCTGGACCGTGGGCGCGGGGGCCAACTACATGGACCAGCGTTACATGAACGATGCCAACACCGTCAGCATCGACGACTACTGGCGCTACGACGCGATGGTGGCCTACAAGGTCAACAAGAACCTCGACCTGCAGTTGAACGTGCTCAACCTGACCGACGAGACCATCTACGATGCCTCGCACGTTGGCCTATTCGCCACGGTCGCACCGGGGCGTTCGGCGGAGCTGACGGCCAACTTCAGGTTCTGACCGCTGCTGCGTCGGTAGCTATCAGCCCAAGGCGCCCGGTTGCAATCAACCTGGCGCCTTTTGTTTAGGGGCCTTGCTTTGCGGTCGGGGTGTAACTTAGCATTGCTAACAATTCTCAGTTACACAAAAAGAATCGCCCCATGAGCGAAGCCCAGCCCGTGCAAACCCCTCGACTGTCTGCTGTCGAAGCGCTCTACAGCGACCATCACGGGTGGTTGTACAACCGCTTGCGGCGGCGCTTGGGCAATGCGATGGATGCGGCTGATCTGGCGCATGACACCTTCGCGCGCATACTCGCGTCGAAGGTCACGGTGTTCAATGAGCCCCGTGCCTATTTGAATTGCGTCGCCGGTGGCATCCTCGCCAACTGGTGCAAGCGCAAGTCGCTTGAACGTGCCTACCTGGCGGCGCTGGAGCAGCTGCCAGCCCCCGAGGCGCCGTCGCCGGAAACGCGCCTGCTGATCCTCGAAACCCTGCATGAAATCGATGCGATGCTCGACAGCTTGCCGGCACTGGTCAGGCGGGCGTTCCTGCTGTCGCAGCTGGCCGGGATGAAGTACGAGGACATCGCCGAGCAGCTCGGCGTTTCGCTGATCACCGTCAAGCGCTACATGAAGCAGGCGTTTCTCCAGTGCCTGAAGCTGGTTGACTGAGTGAGCGTCGATCACCCCCACATCGAGCCTGACCCCGAAGCACTGGCGGAGGCCGCCGAGTGGCTGATGTGCCTGAGCGACAGCGAGGTCACGCCAGGGCAGCAGGCCCAATGGGCGGCCTGGCGCAACAGCAGCGCCGAGCGTGCCCAGGCCTGGGCGCGTGCCGAACTGCTGATGGGCAAGCTGGGTGGCTTGCCGCCGGCACTGTCGCTGTCGGCGCTGGATCGCCCCAGTGATCCGGGCCGGCGCCAGGCGATCACCCGCCTGGCCGTCCTGCTGGCCCTGGCTCCCGCAAGCTGGGCAGGTTGGCAGATGTACGGGCAAGGATGGGCCGCGGACTATCGCTCGGCGGTTGGCCAGCGCCGCGATGTCACGCTTGCCGACGGTACCCAGCTGATCCTCAACACCGACACTGCGATTGACGTGCGCTTCGATGCCAACGAGCGTTTCATCCGTCTGTACCGCGGCGAGATCCTGGTGCAGACCGCGCCGGATATCGTCGTCCCCTCGCGGCCACTGCGGGTAGGGACCGGGGAGGGGGTGATGCAGGCTTTGGGCACACGGTTCACCGTGCGTGAACGGCAAGGGCGCACCTATCTTGCGGTGCTTGAAGGGGCTGTGCGGGTGCAGCCCGCCAGCGCCAGGCAGGCGCAGGGCCGGGTCGTGGCGGCTGGCGAGCAGGCCGATTTCGATGGCCAGGGCGTCGGCCCGAACCAGGCGCTGGACAGCGCCGGCACGCTCTGGACCCAGGGCATGCTGCTGGCGGACAACATGCGCTTGGACGAGCTGCTGGGTGAGTTGGCGCGCTACCAGCGTGGGTTCATTCGCTGTGATCGGCAGAGCGCAGGCTTGCGGGTGTCGGGGGCGTTTCCGATCAGCGACAGGCGCCGCACGTTGGGGATGTTGCAGGCGACTTATGGGCTGGAGGTCGAGGAGCGCATGGGTGGGTATTGGACGCTGGTTTCTGCGCGGTAGGGTGGTGGGGTTGCAAGGTGTTCGCCTTGAGATGTTCTGCGCCTAGGAGATCGAGCGCCGCGCGGGCGGCGCTCGATCTCCTAGGCGGCGCAAACCTCCGGTCATACCCAGGGGCCTCCAACACACAAAGGAATGTGCTTCAAAACCACCCCGCAAAATTTATTCAACCCAAGCTGATACTTTTCCCCATCTCGATTGGCAACAGGAGTGAACCCTCTCCTTATCCGGTCACAAGGACCCTCCTGTCATGCCTGTTGCAAGCCGTCCCCACGCCGAGCGTGCGCTCGCCACCGCAGTCCGTAACGCCCTGATCAGCCTGGCCTTGGTGGCCAGCGCCGCAGGCACCGAGGTGGCACTCGCGCAACCCGAAAGCGTCGTGGCCACCCAGGCCTACGCCATCAGCCCCGGCCCGTTGGGCCGCGTGCTGTCCAGCTTTGCCGTGGCCTCGCAGATCGCCTTGTCTTTCGAGCCGGCGCTGACCGACGGTTTGCACAGCGCAGGCCTCAACGGCAGCTACTCGCTACGGGACGGTGCCGCCCGCTTGCTGGCCGGCAGCGGCCTTGAGCTGGTGGCCCTGGGCAACGGCAACTACACCCTGGCCAAGCTGGCGCAGCAAGGCGATGGCCTGACGCTCGCCGCCACCAACATCGAAGCCGACAGCCTGCGCCACGATAACTTGCCGGAAGCCTTTGCCGGCGGCCAGGTGGCCCGCGGCGGGCGGCTGGGGATGCTGGGCAACAAGGACGTGATGGACACTCCCTTCAGCGTTACCAGCTACACCGCCAAGATCCTGGCCGACCTGCAGACGGTGACCGTGGCCGATGCGCTGGAGCGCGACCCGTCGGTGCGCTCCACCGGGCAGACCGGCGGCATTGTCGACTCGTTCTTCATCCGTGGCTTTCCGGTGGGCGAGGGCAACCTGGGTGAGCTGGCCTTTGATGGTGTCTACGGCGTTGCGCCCAACTATCGGGTATTCACCGAGTACGCCGAGCGCGTCGAGGTGCTCAAGGGGCCCGGCGCCCTGATGTATGGCATCTCGCCCAACAGCGGTGTCGGCGGGGTGATCAACATCGTGCCCAAGCGCGCCCTGGCCGAGGACCTGACGCGCTTCACCGCCAGCTACAGCTCGGACAGCCAGGCCGGTGGCCACCTCGACATCAGCCGCCGCTTCGGCGAGGACAAACAGTGGGGCGTGCGTTTCAACGGCAGCCTTGCCCAGGGTGACACCGCCATCGACAACCAGCAGCGCGCCCTGGATATCGGCGCCATCGCCCTGGACTACAAAGGCGAGCGCCTGCGCCTGAACCTCGATTTCATCAGCCAGAAAGAAAAATGGGATGCCGCCTCGCGGCCCTTCACCGTGGCACCGGGGATCGACGTGCCGTCGGCCGCCAACGGCCGTACCAACCTGCCCCAGGACTGGGGCTGGTCCAACACCCGTGAGCAATCCGCGTTGCTCGGCGGCGAGTACGACCTGAATGATTCCTTGACCGTGTTTGCCCATGCCGGCGGCGGCAAGGCCGATGTGAAACGCATGTCCGACCAGGTGCCGAGAATCCTCAATGCGGCCGGCGATACCAGCAATATCCCCGGTTACTACAAGTTCAACGTCGACCGCTCCACCGCTGATGTGGGACTGCGCAGCCTGTTTGAAACGGGCCCGGTCAACCACACCGTGACGGTCATGGCCACCCGTTATCAGGACGAGATGTCCCGCGGCATCAACAACGGCACGGCGATCCTGTCGAACATCTACCACCCGGTCGATGTGCCCAAGCAGCACATCAATGCACCGAAGGTCTTGCGCATTTCCGAGTCCGAGCTGAGCGGCCTGGCCGTGACCGACACCCTGGCCGTGCTCGATGACCGGCTGCAGCTGACCCTGGGCGTGCGTCGGCAGGACATCGAATCGCGCAACTACAACGCGGCCGGCGCGGTGTCGTCGCGCTACGACGACAGCGCCAGCACGCCGGTGGTCGGGGTGGTGGTCAAGCCGTGGGAGAACGTCTCGCTCTACTACAACTACGTCGAGGGGCTGAGCAAGGGCGACATCGCGCCGGCCACGGCCGCCAACGCCGGCGAAGCCTTCGCGCCCTACACCAGCAAGCAGCATGAGCTGGGCGTGAAGTTCGAACGCGACAGCTTCATGACCACCTTGGCGCTGTTCCAGATCGAGAAGCCCAGCGGCGAGCTGGGTGCCGGCAACCAGTTCTCGGTACAGGCAGAGCAGCGTAACCGTGGCGTCGAGCTGAGCATGTTCGGCGAAGTCAGCCCGGGCGTGCGCCTGATGGGCGGCGTGACCGCGATGGACGGCAAGCTGACCGACACCGCCACCGCCGCCAACAAAGGCAACAAGCCGGTGGGCGTGCCTGAACTGCAGGCCAACCTGTGGGGCGAGTGGGATACACCGTGGCTGGCAGGCTTCACCCTGACCGGTGGCACCATCTACACCGCCAGCCAGTACATCAACCAGGCCAACACCCAGGAGCTCGACGCCTGGACCCGCTTCGATGTCGGTGGCCGCTACACCACCCGTATCGACGGGCGCCCGACGACGTTCCGGGCGACGGTGCAGAATGTGTTCGACCGTGAATACTGGTCCGGCGTCGCGTCCTATGGCGCGATCTCGCCCGGTTACCCGCGCACCTTGCAGCTATCCGCCACGGTGGATTTCTGACCCTGAGTCGAGGTGGTCTCAGGGCTTGTCGAACCTGTAGAACAGGTTCGGCTCGCTGACCACGTACAGGTTGCCATCGCTGTCCATCGTGATGCCTTCCGGCTGCGGTGCATCCTGGGCCAGGCCACCGAACGCCGCGCGTAACGAGCGGATGCTGACGAAGCGTCCATCGCCGTCGAGCTCGGTGATGTTCTTCGACTGGTCACTGAGCACCAGCAGGTGGCCAGTGACGGGGTCGTAGTAGCCGTCGGCCAGGTCGGTGGCGAACACGCTGCGCTTGACCCAGCTGCGACGGTCGCTGACGGTGATCTGCAGTGGCCCGCCGTTCAGCGTCGTGAGCAGGCCGCTGACCTCGAACAGCTGGCGCGGCTCACGCTCCTTGATGGCGTACAGGCGGTCGTGACCGACGTCATAGGTGACGCCCTCGAAGCCCTTGTTACGAAGGGTCGGGTTGATGTTCAGGGTAATCCACTGGGCCTGACTGGCATTGATCGGCTGAGGGCGGTCGGGCAGGGTGATCACGTCAAGCCGTTGCAGGGTTTCGTCGGCGATCGCCAGGCGGCCGTTGCCCAGGTAAGTGAGGCCTTCGGTGTCCTTGAAACCCACCAACGGATAACGGGCCTGGATGTCACCGCTCTTGCTCAGCTCCAGGAGTTCCATGGGCGCACCGTTGGTGATGGCCAGCAGCCGGTCGCGGTCATGGTCATAAGTGATGCCGGACAGGTTGTTCAGGCCCTGTTCCACCACCTTGGCATCGATAGCGACCCGGAAGGCCGGCAGCCAGACGTTCTGCCCTGGCGCCGGGTCGCCGGTCCAGTGGTTGCTCAGGTGGGCGTAGACCTGCTGGGGCCAGAACGAACGTGCGGCCTCGATACAGGTCAGGCTGATGCCCGCCAGCAGCGTCAGACCGCCGACCTGGCTCAGGCGGTTCAAGCGTTTGAACCAATGCCGGCGTTGTACCGGCAGGGTCTGGGCGGTCATTTGCGGGGGCTCTCCTGCGCGGTTTGCAGATTCCCGGGCATGGCGCCCCAGGCAAATTGGTAGACCTGTTTGGGCGGGGGCGGCTGGCATTGGCCGGTGTCGGCATCGGCACCCACCACATACCACGCGGCGCGCGAGGTATCGCCCAGCTTGCGCGCCTTGTCGGCGCTGAAGCAGCGGCCCAGCTCGGTCGCCGGCAGCAGGGCGAACGCAGCGGGGTGCTGGCGCAACCAATAGACGGCCGTGTCCGCGGAGGAGTGGTTGGCGAAACCGAAGTGCACGATCGGCTGGCGGGCGAACAGCCAGTGCCCCTCGCGCCAGTTGACCAGTACCAGTTCGGCGCCGCCGGTGGCACGGGCGGCATCGACCATCAGGGTTTCGTGGGGGTTGCGGCCCTCCTTGATCGGCTCGACCAGGCCGCGCACGAACCACAGGCAGAACCACACCACGGCGACCAGGGTAAACACCTTGCGCCAGCCCGGCCGGCGCTGGAACCAGCGCTTGAGCAACCAGGGCAGCAAGGGCGCGATGGCCAGCACCAGGCCGGGCAGCGCCGGGAAGATGTAGAGCTTGCGCTTGCCGCTGCTGAGGCTGAAGAACAACAGCACCAGTGCCACCCAGCCGAGCAGCACCAGCAAGCGCCCGTCATGCTTGAGCAGTTGCCGGCGCCAGGCCGGTACCAGCCAGGGCAGGGCCAGCACCAGCGGCAGCCAGTACTTGGGGATGACCTTGGCGAAGAAGTACCAGAACGGCTCGCGGTGGTCCCAGGCATTGGCATAGCGGTTGGCGGTCTGACGCAGCAGGATCTCTTTCAGGTAAGCCAGCTCTGCCGCGCCGCCGCCATGGGCGATGGTCAGCAGCAGTGGCAGCAGCCACACCGCGCAACCGGCCAGCAGCCACAGCAGCCCCAGGCTCCAGCGCCAGCCCTGGCCAGGCATGGCCACCACGCCCCGCCAGCGCCGGTGCACGGCCCAGGCATAGGGCAGCAGCATCAGCGCCGGGACAAAGCCCACACCTTTGCTGATGATGCCCAGGCCCATGGCCGCGCAGCCGGCATAGAACCAGCCCCAGGCCGGGCCCAGCAGCAGGTGGCGAAGCAAACCGTAGAAACCCAGCGCGACCCACAAGGCGAGGAAACTGTCGATCTGCCCGGTGCGCAGGATGCTGTAGCTCTGGTAGGTCGCCAGGAACAGCAAGGCGGCGATGCAACCGATGCGCTTGTTCCACAGGCGTCGGCCCAGGTCGTACAGCACCGCAGTGGTGGTGGCTGCCGAGAGCAGGCCGGGGAGGTACAGGGCGACCTTGGGCAAGCCGGTCAAGGCGCTGAACAAGGCCACGGTCCACATGAACAAGGGCGGTTTGTCGCCGTAGATTTCGCCGGCGCGGTGCGGGATGAACCAGTTGCCGCTCTGCAGCATTTCCAGGGCGACCCCGAGGAAGCGTTCTTCGTCGACGTTCATCGGCTGGCGCCAGCCGATGCCGGCACCGACCAGCAGCAACGCCAGGGCGACCAGCGCCAGGCATTGGGCGCTTGGGGTTGTGAACCTGGGCAAGGGCTATTCCTTCTGCTCTTTGAACCGGGCGATCAACTGCAGGTTGCGCAGGTAGACCAGAAAACCGAAGGCCTGACCGATGATGAACACCGGGTCCTGGCGGTAGATGGCATAGATCAGCAGCAAGGCGCTGCCGAGCATGCTCAGGTACCAGAAGCCCACCGGGATCACGCTGCGGCGTTTGTACTCGCTGTACAGCCACTGCAGCACGAAACGGCCAGTGAACACGGCCTGGCCGGTGAAGCCGAGGATCAGCCAGAGGGTTTCGCGAGTCATCCTTCGAGCTCCTGCGGGTGGGTGCCCAGGCGGGTGCGACGGATCAGCCACCAGACCCCGAACAGGTCGAGAATGCCGACCAGGGCGCGGTCCAGGTTGCCGTACTTGGAGGTGCCGGCGTGACGTGGCCGGTGGTTCACCGGGTGCACCAGCATGCGGCCGTTGTGGCGCAGGATCAGCGCCGGGATGAAGCGGTGCATATGGTCGAAGTAGGGCAGGCGTAGAAACGCCGCGCGCTCGATCAGCTTCAGCCCGCAACCGGTGTCTGGGGTGGCATCCTTGAGCAGGCGGCTGCGCAGGCCGTTGGCGAAGCGCGAAGCCCAGCGTTTGCTGGCGGTGTCGCGGCGGTTGACCCGGTGCCCGGCCACCAGTTTGATGCCACCGGCCAGGTCTTCGCTGGCACGCACCAGCGCGAGCATCCCAGGGATATCCGCCGGGTCGTTCTGGCCGTCGCCATCCAGGGTCGCCAGCCAGCGACCACGGGCCGCCTGGGCGGCGTGCCAGAGCGAAGTGCTCTGGCCCAGGGAGCGTTCATGGTGGAGGATGCGCAGCTGTTCAAAGCCCTGGGTACGCAGCTGCTGCAGCACGACCAGGGTCGGGTCGCTGCTGCCGTCATCCACCACCAGCACCTCGTAGCGCTCGCCTTGCAGGGCGTTGCGGATTTCCGCCAGCAGCGCCGGCAGGTTTTCAGCTTCGTTCTTTGCCGGAATCAGTACCGAAAGGTCGATCTGTTCAGTCATCGGGCCTACCTGTGTTCTTGTTGTGAATGCGTGGTTCAGATCCGGTAGAAGTCCCGGTACCAACTGACGAATTGGCCGACGCCGTGTTCCAGCGAGACCCTGGGGGTGTAGTCGATCCAGTGCGCCAGTGAGCTGATGTCCGCCCAGGTCTCCAGCACGTCGCCGTCCTGGAAGGGCAGGTAATCACGCGTTGCCGGGATGCCCAGGGCCTGTTCCAGACACTCGACGAATTGCAGCAGCCTGACCGGCTGGCCGCGGCCGATGTTGAACAGCTGGCAGGGCGGTTGGCCTGCGGCCGGCAGTGGTGGTTTGCCGCGCAGGCGCTGGATGCTTTCGACGATGTCGTCGATGTAGGTGAAGTCCCGTGCCATCCGGCCGTGGTTGTAGACCTCGATGGGCCGGCCTTCGAGCATGGCCTGGGTGAACTTGAACAGCGCCATGTCCGGGCGGCCCCAGGGGCCGTAGACGGTGAAGAAGCGCAGGCCGGTGGCGGGGATGCGGTACAGGTGCGCGTAGGTGTGCGCCATGAGCTCATTGGCGCGCTTGCTCGCGGCGTACAGCGAGACCGGTTGTTCCACCGGGTCGTCGACGCTGAACGGCAGCTTGGCGTTGGCGCCATACACCGAACTGCTGGAGGCATAGATCAGGTGACTGGTGGGGTGTCGGCGGCAGGCTTCGAGGACGTTGAGAAAACCGATCAGGTTCGCCTGGCCATAGGCCACTGGGTTGTCCAGCGAATAGCGCACCCCGGCCTGGGCCGCCAGGTGGATGACCTCACTGAAGGGCTGCCTGGCAAACAGCTGGAGCAGGGCGTCTGGCTCGGCGATGTCCAGCCGCTGGAAGCGGAAGTTCGGCCAGCGGGCCAGCTGTTGCAGGCGCGCCTGCTTGAGCTCGACGCTGTAATAGCTGTTGAGGTTGTCGATGCCGACCACCTCCAGGCCTTGCTGGCACAGGCGCTGGGCGAGGTGAAAACCGATGAAGCCGGCGACGCCGGTGATCAGTACGGGCATGGCTGCGGCACCTGGCCACGGCCGATGCCGTAGTAAGTCAGGCCGGCGGCGGCCATGTGTTCGGGCTCGAACAGGTTGCGCCCGTCGAACACCACCCGGTCGGCCAACAGCTGCGGCACCTGGTCCAGGTTCAGCACGCGGTAGTCCTGCCACTCGGTGACGATCACCAGCGCATCGGCACCCTGCAGCGCATCGTCCTTGCACGGCACCAGTTGCAGGTCGGCACGCGCGCCGTAATGCCGCTGGATCTCCTCCATGGCCTGCGGGTCGTGGGCCTGCACCCGGGCGCCGGCAGCCCACAGGGCTTCGAGCAGGACCCGGCTGGAGGCCTCGCGAATGTCATTGGTATTGGGTTTGAACGACAGCCCCCACAGCGCGAAGACCTTGCCGCGCAGGCCATCGGGGTAGTGCCGGGCGATCTTGGCGTACAGCCGGTTCTTCTGGCGCGCGTTCACCGACTCGACCGCGCGCAGCAGTTGCGGCTCGAAGCCTTCGGCTTCGGCGCATTTGCTCAGGGCCTGCAGGTCCTTGGGGAAGCACGAGCCGCCAAAACCGCAGCCGGGGTAGATGAAGTCGTAGCCGATGCGCGGGTCCGAGCCGATGCCACGGCGGACCATCTCGATATCCGCGCCCAGGTGCTCGGCCAGGTTGGCCATTTCATTGATGAAGGAGATCTTCGTCGCCAGCATGCAGTTGGCGGCGTACTTGGTCAGCTCGGCGCTGCGCGCATCCATGACCATGAGCTTTTCCCGGTTGCGGCTGAACGGCAGGTACAGTTCGCGCAGCAGCTCAAGCTCGGTCGGCCCGGCGCCACCGATGATGATGCGCTCCGGGCGCATGCAATCGTCGACTGCCGAACCTTCCTTGAGAAACTCCGGGTTGCTGATCACCCGAAAGTGCTCGGCATTGGCCACCGCCTGGCTGATGCGCGCCCTGATGCGGTCGACCGTGCCGACCGGCGCGGTGGACTTGTTGACGATGACCTTGGGGTGATCGGCATGTTCAAGAATATTGTCGACCACCGCGAACACGTGCTTGAGGTCGGCGCTGCCGTCGGCCTGGGGCGGGGTGCCGACCGCGATGAACAGCAAGGGGGCGAAATGGGTCGCCCTGGCGGCGTCGGTGGTGAAACTCAGGCGGCCACAGGCCAGGTTCCGTTTCAACAGTGACGCAAGGCCCGGCTCGTAGAGCGGGCAATGGCCCTGGCTCAAGGTGGCGATCCGCTCGGCGTCAACGTCCATGCACAGCACTGAATGCCCCACTTGGGCCAGGCATGCCGCCTGGACGAGTCCCACATAACCCGTACCGAAAACCGTAACCTTCATCTCGCAGCTCCATGACCGAATCCGGGCAGGCCGTTACCCATGCCGAGGTACCTGGTAAGCAGGCTGAAAAAAAATGTCACAGTCTTGTTTAAGGTTTGTTACCGCTCCCCCGCGTACGGCGGTTTATCAAGCGCGCGACCCACGGCACTTGCCCGATGGCTGGATCTGTATGTATAACCAGTATCCATTTCCCGCGCCCGATCCCGCACCGTGATTGCCCATTCCGTCGATGACCCGTTCTACTACCTGCACAACTTCCGCCAGGTGCTGAACTGGGTCGAACAGCGTTACGCCGACCTGCTCGATGCCCACGAGCACGGGTTCATCCGCGCCTTCGCCGGCTTGCCGGCGCCTGCCCAGGCCCTGTTGGTGCGCATGGTCATGCGCAAGGGCGAGCTGTTTCGCAGCGACAAACTCAACTACGACGAGATCGGCGATACCGACAGCGCCCTGGCCCCCTTGCTGGGCCTGGGCTGGGTCGATGCCGAGGCGCCGCTGACGCTGGAGCAGCTGTGGCCGCTGCTGCGCAAGGACGAGGCGCTGCACTGTTTTGCCGGGCAACTCAGCCGGCCCAAGGCGGGCAAGGCCGAACTGCTGACGCAGTTGCAGGCGTTGCAACTGGCGCCGCGTTCGTTCGCCGCGTGGTACCCCGATTGCCCCGCACAGATCATCCACTGGCGCTTGCAGCCGCTGTGCGACCGCCTGCGCCTGCTGTTTTTCGGCAACCTCTATCAGGACTGGTCGGAGTTCGTCCTCGCCGACCTCGGGCTGCTGCGCTACGAGCAGGTGGCCTTCGCAGAAGACTCACGGGCCCTGCGCCAGCGCAGCGAGGTCGAGCTGGCCATGGCCCTGCACCAGTGTGGCGAACGCCTGGAGCAGGGTGAGGCGCCCGCCACGCTGCTGGCGACGCTCGACGGGCTGGGCAGCGACAACCCCTGGCTCGCCCGGCGGCGGGCGCGGCTGCTGTTCAATCTCGGGCAGCACTGCGAGCGTTTGGGCGAATGGGACCTGGCGCTGCAGGTGTATGGCGATTGCGCCCATCCCGAGGCTCGTATCCGCCAGGTGCGGGTGTTAGAGCGCAGCGAGCAGTGGCCGCAGGCGCACGCGCTGGCGGCCGACATGGCGGCGGCGCCGGCCAACCCGCTCGAGCGTCAGGCCCTGGAGCGCATGCTGCCGCGCCTGGCGCGCAAGCTTGGCGGGCCGGCGCAACCCCGTCGGCGCAGCGATGCGGTGCAGGTGATCGAGCTGGAACTGCCGGCCGAGCTTGCGGTTTTCGGGGTGGAGGAGGCGGTACGCCAGCACCTGGAGCAGGACGGCGGCGTGGCCCACTACGTCGAGAACACCCTGTTCAACAGCCTGTTCGGCTTGCTCTGCTGGGATGCCATCTTCGCCCCGTTGCCGGGGGCGTTCTTCCACCCGTTCCAGAGCGGGCCGCAAGACCTGCACGATGGCGACTTCCAGCAGCGCCGCGCAGCGCTGTTCGAGCAGTGCCTGGGGCGGCTCGACGATGGCAGCCATGGGCAGGCGATCCGCGCCTGCTTCAGCGCCAAGCAGGGCCTGCAGTCACCTTTCGTGTTCTGGCAGATGATCGATGAACCGCTGCTCGAGCAGGCCCTGGCGTGCCTGCCCGCCGCGCACTTGAAAGCGTGCTTTGCGCGCCTGTTGCAGGATATTCGCAACAACCGCGCCGGCATGCCCGACCTGATCCAGTTCTGGCCCGACGAGGGGCGCTATCGCATGGTCGAGGTCAAGGGGCCGGGTGACCGCCTGCAGGACAACCAACTGCGCTGGCTGGCGTTCTGCAAAGAGCACGGGCTGCCGGTGGTGGTCTGCCATGTGCGCTGGCAGTCGGCGCCATGAGCTATACGGTAGCGGTACGCGCCCTGTGCGAGTTCAGCGCCAAGGTGGGCGACCTCGAGCTGCGGTTCACCCCGTCCCCGACCGCCCAGGAGGGCATCGCCGGCCATCGCCGGGTGGTGGCTCGGCGTGCTGCCGGCTACGAGGTCGAAGTGGCGCTGGAGGGTGAATACCAGGGCCTGCGTGTGCGCGGTCGCGCCGATGGCTACGACCCGGCAGGCAACCGCCTGGAGGAGATCAAGACCCACCGAGGCGACCTGGCCCGCCAGCCCGACAACCACCGCCAGCTGCACTGGGCCCAGGCCAAGGTGTATGGCTGGTTGCTGTGCCAGGCGCGGCAATTGACGGACATCGAGGTGGCGCTGGTCTATCTGGATATCGACAGCGACAGCCAGACGGTGATCAGCGAGCGTCACAGCGCCGCCGATCTGCAGCAGTTCTTCCATGCCCAGTGCCAGCGTTTTCTCGCCTGGGCAAGGGCCCAGGAGCAGCGCCTGGCCGAGCGCGACCGAGGCTTGCAGGCGTTGGCGTTCCCCTATCCAGCGCTGCGCCATGGCCAGCGCCAGTTGGCCGAAACCCTGTACAAGGCGGTGAGCACTGGCCGCTGCCTGATGGCCCAGGCCAGCACCGGCATCGGCAAGACCCTCGGCACCCTGTTCCCGCTGCTCAAGGCCGTGGTGCCCCAGCAGTTGGACAAGCTGTATTTCCTCACCGCCAAGACCCCGGGCCGCGCGCTGGCCCTGGATGCCTTGCGCCAGCTCACCCGTGACGGCACCCAGCCGGCCCTGCGCACCCTGGAGCTGATTGCCCGCGACAAGGCGTGCGAGTACCCCGAGAACGCTTGCCATGGTGAGTCCTGCCCGTTGGCCAAGGGCTTCTACGACCGCTTGCCGACGGCGCGTGAGGCGGCAGCGGCAGTGCCGTTGCTCGACCGTGCGGCCCTGCGCGAGGTGGCCCTGGCACACCAGGTATGCCCGTATTACCTCGGCCAGGAAATGGCACGCTGGGTCGACCTGCTGGTGGCCGACTACAACTACTACTTCGACGCCCATGCCCTGTTGTTCGGCCTGGCCCAGGCCAACCAATGGCGCACGGCCGTGCTGGTGGACGAGGCGCACAACCTGGTCGAACGCGGCCGGCAGATGTACAGCGCCAGCCTCGATCAAGGCCAGTTGCAGGCGCTGCGCCAGGCCAAGCCGATGGGCCTTGGCAGTGCGCTGGACCGGCTCAACCGCCAGTGGAATGCGCTGTACAAGGCGCAGGTGGCGCCGTATCAAGCCGGCGAGCAGTTGCCCGAGGCGTTTCTGCGCGCGCTGGCGCAGTGCATCGGGCTGATCCAGGAACGCATGAACCAGGCACCCGCCGAAGTGGAGCCCAAGGTGCTGGAGTTCTTCTACCAGGCGTTGCAGTTCAGTCGTATCGCCGAGTTGTTCGATGAGCACTTCCTGTTCGATATCAGCCAGCGCAATGGCCCGCGCGGCCGGCGCCTGGCCACCCTGTGCCTGCGTAACGTGGTGCCGGCGCGCTTGCTCGGGCCACGGATGAGCGCCGCGCGCAGCGTCACGCTGTTCTCTGCCACGCTCAACCCCCGGCACTACTACAGCGACCTGCTGGGCATGCCGGCCGACACCGCCTGGCTGGAAGTGGCCGCACCCTTTCGCGCCGAGCAGCTGGAGGTGCGCATCGTCAGTGAAGTGTCTACCCGTTACCAGCAGCGCCAGGCCTCGCTGGCGCCGATCGTCGAGTTGATCGCCGCGCAGTACGCGCGTCAACCCGGCAATTACCTGGCGTTCTTCAGCAGTTTCGAATACCTCGAGCAGGTCGCTCGGCTATTGGCCGAACGCCACCCCGGGCTGCCCCAGTGGCGCCAGGCGCCGGGCATGGACGAGGCCGGGCGCGAGGCCTTCCTGGCGCGTTTTGTGGCTGACGGGCAGGGCATCGGTTTCGCCGTGCTCGGCGGTGCCTTCGGCGAGGGCGTCGACCTGCCGGGTACACGGCTGATCGGCGCCTTCGTCGCCACCCTGGGCCTGCCCCAGGTCAACCCGGTCAACGAGCAGTTCAAGCAGCGCCTGGGGCGGCAGTTCGGTGCCGGTTTCGACTACGCCTACCTGTACCCGGGTGTGCGCAAGGTGATCCAGGCCGCCGGCCGGGTGATCCGTGGCGACCAGGACCGTGGCGTGCTGCTGCTGATCGACGAGCGCTTCGCCGAACCCCGGGTGCGGCAGATGTTTCCCAGCTGGTGGCGATACGCCTGAACGCGCCCATCGCCTGGCGTTGAAACTCCCAGTACACTTCGCGTTCCAACCCCAACATTCGTTGCTTTCGAGGTTTCGCATGACGCTCAGTCCTTTGGCAGGCAAGCCGGCTCCGGCCAGCGTGCTGGTCGATATTCCCCGGCTGTTGACCGCCTACTACACCGGCCGCCCCGACGCCGCCGTGGCGGCCCAGCGCGTGGCCTTCGGCACCTCGGGGCACCGGGGCAGTTCGTTCGAGCTGAGCTTCAACGAGCATCACGTGCTGGCCATCACCCAGGCCATCTGCCTGTACCGCCAGGAAAAGGGCATCGACGGCCCGCTGTTCATCGGCGCCGACACCCACGCGCTGTCCACCCCGGCCGCCGCCAGCGCGCTGGAAGTGCTGGCCGCCAACGGCGTTCAGGTGCGGCTGAGCAAGGACGACGAGTACACCCCCACGCCCGCGGTGTCCCACGCCATCCTCTGCCACAACCGTGGCCGTACAGCGCAACTGGCTGACGGCATCGTCATCACGCCGTCGCACAACCCGCCGCAGAGCGGCGGCTTCAAGTACAACCCACCCAATGGCGGCCCGGCTGACAGCGACGTGACCAAGTGGATCGAGGCCAAGGCCAACGAACTGCTGGCGGCCAACCTGGCCGGTGTCAAACGCATGGCTTACGATCAGGCGCTCAAGGCCGCGACCACCCAGCGCCATGACTACGTCACCAGCTATGTCGCAGACCTGGAAAACGTCATCGACTTCGATGTGATCCGCGGCGCCAACCTGCGCCTGGGCGTCGACCCGTTGGGCGGTGCCGGTGTGCGCTACTGGTCGGCCATCGCCGAGCGCTACCAGTTGAACCTGGAAGTGGTGAACACCGAGGTCGACCCGACCTTCCGCTTCATGTGTGTCGACTGGGACGGCCAGATCCGCATGGACCCGTCCTCGCCGTACGCCATGCAGGGCCTGATCGGCCTGCGCGAGCGTTTCGACGTGGCCTTCGCCTGCGACCCGGACCACGACCGCCACGGCATCGTCACCGCCGACGGCCTGCTGCAACCGAACAACTACCTGGCCGTGGCCATCGACTACCTGTACCGCCACCGCCCGCAGTGGCGCAAAGACGCCGCCGTCGGCAAGACCGTGGTGTCCAGCGGCCTGATCGACCGCGTCACTGCCGCACTGGGCCGTGAGCTGTACGAAGTGCCGGTGGGGTTCAAGTTCTTCGCCGCGGGCCTGTTCGACGGCTCCTTGGGTTTCGGTGGCGAAGAAAGTGCCGGCGCCTCGTTCCTGCGCAAGGACGGCTCGGTCTGGGCCACCGACAAGGACGGCCTGATCCCGGCCCTGCTGGCCGCCGAGATGACCGCCCGTACCGGCCGCAATCCGAGCCAGATCTACGCCGATCTCACCGCCAAACTGGGCAAACCCTACGCGACCCGCGTCGAGGCCAAGGCCGACCTGCGGCAAAAGGCGGCGCTGAGCAAGCTGGCGCCGGAGCAGGTCAAGTCCACCGAGCTGGCCGGTGAGCCGATCGAGCAGATCCTCAGCCATGCCCCGGGCAACAACCAGGCCATCGGCGGCCTGAAAGTGATGACCGCCAACGGCTGGTTCGCCGCGCGGCCGTCCGGCACCGAGGACATCTACAAGATCTACGCCGAAAGCTTCATCGACGAGGCGCACCTCAAGCGTCTGGTAGAGGAAGCCCAGGTGCTGGTGGACGCGGCGATCGCCTGATCGGCAAAGCTGCCAGACCTAGTTAGCTAATGGGGCTGCTCCGCAGCCCTTCGCGGGTAAACCCGCTCCCACCGGATTTGCGCTCGCAGTACCTGTGGGAGCGGGTTTACCCGCGAAGGGCCGCAGAGCGGCCCCATTTGACTCATAGGCATTGCATCCAGCGGATCAGATCGCCGCGTCGCTCCACTGGCCATTGACCAGGCGGCGCAGCCCCAGCGGGTTGCCATCGCGCAGTGCTGCCGGCAGCAGCGCCTGCGGGTAGTTCTGGTAGCACACCGGGCGCAGGAAGCGGTCGATGGCCAGGGTGCCGACCGAGGTGCCACGGGCATCGGAGGTGGCCGGGTAGGGGCCGCCGTGGACCATTGCATCGCATACCTCGACACCGGTCGGGTATCCGTTGATCAGGATGCGACCGACTTTCTCCTCCAGCAGCGGCACCAGCCAGGCGAAGGCTTCGAAGTCCTCCGGCTCGCCAATCAGCGTGGCGGTTAGCTGGCCACGCAGGCCGAGCAGGGCGGCGCGCAGTTGCTCGTTGCCGGTGACTTCCACGGCCACGGTGGTCGGGCCGAACACTTCTTCCTGCAGCAGCGGGTCGGACTCCACCAGCAGGCGGGCATCGGCCTTGAACAGCTGGGCGCGGGCCTGGCTGCCCTCCTGGGCCTGGCCGGCCAGGTGCTGGATGCCGGCGTGGGCGTGCAGGTGCTCCAGGCCGCCAACGTAGCTGCGCAGGCCGCCCGCATTGAGCATGGTCTGGCCGGCCTGGGCGCCCAGGTGCTGGCCGAGGTCAGCCAGCAGTTGGCTGAACTGCGGCGATTGCAGACCGATGACCATGCCCGGGTTGGTGCAGAACTGCCCCGCGCCCATGCACACGGAACCAGCCAGTTCACGAGCGATGGCCTCGCCACGCTTGGCCAGGGCGCCTGGCAGCACGATCACCGGGTTGATGCTGGACATCTCGGCGAACACCGGGATTGGCTGCGGGCGCTCGGCGGCCATGCGGCACAGGGCATCGCCGCCTTTGAGCGAGCCGGTGAAGCCAACGGCCTGGATCGCCGGGTGCTTGACCAGCCACTCGCCGACACCGCCACCGAAGACCATGTTGAACACGCCCCTGGGCATGCCGGTGCGCTCGGCGGCGCGGATGATCGCAGCGCCGACCAGGTCGGCGGTGGCCATGTGGCCGCTGTGAGCCTTGAATACCACCGGGCAACCGGCGGCGAAGGCGGCGGCAGTGTCACCGCCTGCGGTGGAGAAGGCCAGCGGGAAGTTGCTGGCACCGAACACTGCCACCGGGCCGACGCCGATGCGCATCTGGCGCAGGTCCACCCGTGGCAGCGGCTGGCGCTCGGGCAGGGCCAGGTCGATGCGTGCGCCAAGGTAATCGCCGCGGCGCAGCACCTGGGCGAACAGGCGCATCTGGCCGCTGGTACGGCCGCGTTCGCCCTGGATGCGGGCGGCGGGCAGGGCGGTTTCGCGGCAGACGATGGCGACGAAGCTGTCGTCGAGCTCGTCAAGTTCGGCGGCGATGGCGTCGAGGAACTCGGCGCGGCGTGCCGGGGGCAACTGGCGGAACTCGGCGAAGGCGGCGGCGGCGGCTTGGGCGGCCTGGTCGACTTCGGCTTCAGCGGCTTGGGCGAAGCTGTAGGGCAGGGCTTCGCCGGTGGTGGCGTCCAGGCTCTGCAGACGCTGGGTGCCGGCAGCGCTGCGCTGGCCTGCGATGAAGTTGTGGCCGAGGATCTCTGGCATGGGGTGCTCCTGTAGTCGCTGAAGGAAGAATGCTATTTGGGCAGGTTCGCTTGGCTTCTGTGGGAGCGGGTTCACCCGCGAAACAGACGACACGGTGCATGGCACCGGCTTCGCCGGTGTTCGCGGGTGAACCCGCTCCCACAGGGGACGCGAGACGCTGGGAAATCGAGTCAGCCCTTGGCATCAGGTAATGGGTGCCGGGTTGAACAGGGTGATGTCGTTGTGCAGCCCGTGCCGCTCGGCCCAGGTCTGCTGGCGGCCGCTGGCCACGTCCAGGTAATAGCGGAACAGCTCCCAGCCCAGCTCCTCGATGGTCGAGCGGCCGGTGGCGATGCGCCCGGCGTCGATGTCGATCAGGTCGGGCCAGCGCTGGGCCAGCTCGGTGCGGGTGCACACCTTGACCACCGGCGCCATGGCCAGGCCGTACGGCGTGCCGCGCCCGGTGGTGAACACGTGCAGGTTCATGCCGGCGGCCAGCTGCAGGGTGCCGCAGACGAAATCGCTGGCCGGGGTGGCGCAGAAGATCAGGCCCTTGCGCGTCACCCGCTCGCCCGGGCCGAGCACGCCTTGAATGGCGCCGCTGCCGGACTTGACGATCGAGCCCAGGGACTTCTCGACGATGTTCGACAAGCCGCCTTTCTTGTTGCCTGGCGTGGTATTGGCGCTGCGGTCGGCGGCGCCCTGTTGCAGGTAGCGGTCGTACCAGTCCATCTCGCGCACCAGCGCTTCTGCCACCTCTGGCGTTTCGGCGCGGGAGGTGAGCATGTAGATGGCGTCACGCACTTCGGTGACTTCCGAGAACAGTACCGTGGCCCCGGCGCGCACCAGCAGATCGGCGGCATAGCCCAGCGCCGGGTTGGCGGTGATGCCGGAAAACGCATCGCTGCCGCCGCACTGCATGCCGAGGATCAGCTCGCTGGCCGGTACGGTCTGGCGGCGGCGCTGGTCGAGTTTTTTCAGACGGGTTTCGGCCAGTTGCATGATCTGCTCGATCATCTCGACGAAGCCCAGCGAGGCATCCTGCAGGCGGTACAGCCACGGCTCGCTGAGGTCTACCGACGGGTCGCCGTCGTGCATCACCTGGCCGGCCTGGAGTTTTTCGCAGCCCAGGCTGATCACCAGCGCTTCGCCGCCCAGGTTGGGGTTGCGCGCCAGGTTGCGCACGGTGCGGATCGGGATATAGGCGTCGCGGGCGTTGATCGCCACGCCGCAGCCGTAGCTGTGGGTGAGGGCGACCACGTCATCGACGTTGGGGTAATTGGGCAGCAGTTCGGCGCGGATGCGCTTGACCGCGTGATCGAGCACGCCGGTCACGCACTGCACAGTGGTGGTGATGCCGAGGATGTTGCGGGTGCCGACGGTGCCGTCGGCGTTGCGGTAGCCTTCGAAGGTGAAACCTTCGAGCGGCGGCAGGGCGGCGGGCACGGCGTCGCAGCGCGGCAGGCTGTCGAGCTCGGGCGCGGCCGGCATGTCCAACTGATCTTCCTTGACCCAACTGCCTTGTCGCAGCCATTCGCGGGCATAGCCGATCACCTGGCCGTAGCGGCGCACAGGGGCGCCGGGTTGGATATCGACGGTGGCCACCTTGTGGCTCTGCGGCACGCCTTCGACCAAGGTCAGGCCGTCGGCGAAACGGGCGCCTTCGCCCAGGCCGCCGTCGTTCACCACCACCACGACGTTGTCGTCATCGTGCAGGCGGACGTAGCGGGGCGACTCGGAATGTTCGATCAACTGCATGGTCAGGCCCTTCTGGTTATTTCTCTCAGGCGTTCATACGGCCGCCGGCGCCGCGTGCACGGGCGCCGGCGGCTTTCACTCAGTGGCGCGAACCTGCCAGTTCAGCGGTTGGCGCGGTTTCTTGCTTTGGGTCGTCCTTGAGCTCGATGCGCTTGATCGGGCCGACGATCACCAGGTAGCTGAACACCGCCACCAAGGCGTTGGCGCCGACGTACACCAGCGCCCACTTGAACGAACCGGTGGCGCTGATGATGTAGCCGATGACGATCGGTGTGGTGATCGAAGCGATGTTGCCGAAGGTGTTGAACAAACCACCCGACAGCCCTGCGATCTGCTTGGGCGAGGTGTCGGCCACCACGGCCCAGCCCAGCGCACCGATGCCTTTGCCGAAGAAGGCCAGGGTCATGAAGCCCACCACCATCCATTCGGCGTCGACGTAGTTGCAGAACACCATGGTGGTCGACAGCAACAGGCCGCAGACGATCGGCAGTTTGCGCGAGAAGGTCAGCGAGTTGCCACGGCGTAGCAGCCAGTCCGACAGCACACCGCCGAGCACACCACCGATGAAGCCGCAGATCGCCGGCAACGAGGCGATGAAACCGGCCTTGAGGATGGTCATGCCGCGTTCCTGCACCAGGTACACCGGGAACCAGGTGAGGAAGAAGTAGGTGATGGCGTTGATGCAGTACTGGCCCAGGTATACGCCCAGCAGCATACGGCTGGTCAGCAGTTGCTTGATGTAGCCCCATTTCGGGCCGTCGTTGCCGCGTTTCTGGTCCATGTCCACCAGGCCGCCGTTCTGCTCGATGTGATCGAGCTCGCTGGGGCTGATGCGCGGGTGCTGGCGCGGGTTGTAGATCGTCTTCATCCACACCCCGCTGAACACGATGCCCAACACACCCATCACCACGAACACGTGCTCCCAGCCGAAGCTGAACACGATCCAGCCCATGATCGGGGCGAACAGGGCAGTGGCAAAGTACTGCGCCGAGTTGAAGATTGCCGAGGCGGTGCCGCGCTCCTGGGTGGGGAACCAGGCCGCGACGATCCGGGCGTTGCCGGGGAACGACGGGGCTTCAGCGAAACCGACCAGAAAGCGCAGGGTGAACAGCGTGACCACGGCCCAGGCCACCGGCAGGCCACCGACGAAGCCCTGCAGCAGGGTGAACAGCGACCAGGTGAAGATGCTGAAGGCATAGACCTTCTTCGAGCCGAAGCGGTCGAGCAGCCAGCCGCCGGGGATTTGCCCGGCCACGTAGGCCCAGCCGAAGGCGGAGAAGATGTAGCCGAGGGTGACTGCGTCGATGCCAAGGTCCTTCTGCAGGCTGGAGCCGGCAATGGCGATGGTGGCGCGGTCGGCGTAGTTGATGGTGGTCACCAGGAACAGCATCAACAGAATCAGGTAGCGCACATGCGTCTTTTTCGTCGCTTGCATGCTGCTTACTCCCACTAGTTATTTTTGTGCGGGCTATCAGATTGTCTTTTGGCGCCAGGGCAGGGCGCTGGGCCGCGTTGCGGCCCATTGCCGGCAAGCCTGCTCCTGTGGGAGCCGGCTTGCCGGCGATCGGGGCTTACAGTGTTTGTGGCCCCATCTTGTCCATCAGTGCGGCGAGCATCTCGTATTCCTGCGCGGTCAGGTCGGTCAGCGGCGTGCGCACCGGGCCTGCGTCGTAACCGGCGATCCGCGCGCCGGCCTTGACGATGCTCACGGCGTAGCCGGCCTTGCGGTTGCGGATGTCCAGGTACGGCAGGAAGAAGTCGTCGATCAGCTTGCCGACGGTGGCGTGATCGTCACGGGCGATGGCGTGGTAGAAGTCCATCGCGGTCTTGGGCACGAAGTTGAACACCGCCGAGGAGTACACCGGCACACCGAGGGCTTTATACGCGGCAGCATACACCTCGGCGGTGGGCAGGCCACCCAGGTAGCTGAAACGATCACCCAGGCGGCGACGGATCGACACCATCAGTTCGATATCGCCCAGGCCATCCTTGTAGCCGATCAGGTTCGGGCAGCGCTCGGCGAGCTTTTCCAGCAGGTCGGCATTCAGGCGGCAGACGTTGCGGTTGTAGACCACGACACCGATGTTGACGGCCTTGCACACCGCCTCGACATGGGCGGCAACGCCGTCCTGGCTGGCTTCGGTGAGGTAGTGCGGCAGCAGCAGCAGGCCCTTGGCGCCCAGGCGCTCGGCTTCCTTGGCGTATTCGATGGCCTGGCGGGTCGAGCCGCCGACACCGGCGAGGATCGGTACCGAGGTGGCGCAGGTGTCGACTGCGGTCTTGATCACCTGGCTGTACTCGCTGGCGGCCAGGGAGAAGAACTCACCGGTGCCGCCGGCGGCGAACAGCGCGCTGGCGCCATAGGGGGCCAGCCATTCCAGGCGCTTGACGTAGCCAGCCTGATGGAAGTCGCCCTGGGCGTCGAAGTCGGTGACCGGGAAAGACAGCAGGCCGTGGGAGAGGATGGATTTCAGTTCTTGTGGAGTCATTGTTGTAGGCATCCTGTGGCGCTTGGGGTGAAGGGTGTTGTTCTGCGTTAGAGGTAAGTTATCGTACAACTTGCGCGATGACTAGTCCCCCTTGGGCAGTTTTTTTGATTTGGAGGTGTTCGCCGTCAGGTGTTTGTTGGCTGGGAGATCGAGCGCCGCCCGCGCGGCGCATCGCTGGCAAGCCAGCTCCCACATTTGTTTCGGGCCAGTTATGCCTGTGAGGGTACCGCTGCCCGCCTTGGCGCATGTCTCAAGTCAGGCGGGGCGCTAGTGACGCCCACCTCACTACCGCGTCGAACCAACAAGGCGGACAGTGATTAGCTTGCAGGAGTGACTGGCCCGAAACAGATGTGGGAGCTGGCTTGCCAGCGATGCGCCGCGCGGGCGGCGCTCGATCTCACAGGCGCAGAAGATCTTACGACAACCACTTGGCAGTCATCGTATCTCTAGGCGGGGAGAAGGAAAAAAAGATCGCGGAGACAGGCACAAGCCCGCCGCCCGCTTCCACGGGAAGTGTTCTGGGACCAGCAGAGGGTGACCGTAGGAAACGGGGGCGACCTTGCGCCGCCCCGCGATCAAAGCTAACGAAGCTTTGCTGGATCAGGCTGCCTGATGGCGCTTGACCTGTGACTTGCGGACCTGGGCGCGGCACGCGTCGCCGAAGGCCTGGAATATCTTGATCGAGTCAGGGTTCTTCGCCGCCTGCCACTCCGGGTGCCACTGCACCGCGAACAGGAAGGGCGAAATGCTCGGCGCGTGGATCGCCTCGACCAGGCCGTCCTCGGCATGGGCAATCGGCTCGATACCGGCGCCCAGCTTGTGCAGGCCCTGGCCGTGCAGCGAGTTGACGCGGATCTCGTCGGTGCCCAGGGTGTCGCGCAGCCAGCTGCCCGGCTTGATCTTCACCCCATGCACCTGGGCGTACTGCACTTCGACCGGATCTTCCGGGTTTTCCCGGTGGTCGTTGAAGCCAGGCTCGGCGTAGACCTTCTGGTAGATGTCGCCGCCCAGGGCCACGTTGATTTCCTGCATGCCACGGCAGATGCCGAAGATCGGCAGGCCACGCTTGATCGCCGCCTTGACCAGCGGGATGTCGAACAGGTCGCGGTTCTGGTCCTGGCCCTTGCCGGGGGTCTGGTTCTCCTGGCCGTACAGGGCCGGGTCGATATTGCTGCCGGCACCGGTCAGGTACACGCCGTCGGCCATGTCCAGGTACGTCTCGAGGTCGTCGCTGCCGCAGCAGGTGGGGACCAGCACCGGGACGCAACCGGAGAACTCGACCAGCGGGGTGATGTATTTGTGGGTCATGACCTGATAGTCATGGCCTTTGCGCTCTTGGCTGCCCATGGTCATCAGGACGACGGGTTTGCGCAGGGAAGGTTGCTTGTTGCCAATGTTGCTGTTGGACATATGTCACCTTGGGACAGGTCTTGCCTGTCGTTGTTGTGCAGGCGCACGGCCGGGGCCATGGGTGCAGCCTGTAGCCCCGAGCACTGCCGGCTCGCCTCAGGGGCGATGCCGGTCGGGGCCTGACTGATAGCTTGCCAGAGCCGTTCGATATGTCAAACGAGTGGCAGGGCGCCGAGGCGCCGTTTTTCGGGGGCTTGAAGGTCTCGGAGCCTTGGGTGACAAGGGTTTGGCGGGGGTTTGGGTCAATAATATTTAACGACGCAGTTGGCTCTTTGCGTGGCTGCAATGATTATTCACTTTGCGTGGCGCGGCGGTAGGCGTTGGGCGTCTGGCCGCTCAAGCGCTTGAAGAAGCGGGCGAAGTAGGTGGGGTCGCTGAACCCGAGGCTGTCGGACAGCTGGCCGATGCTCATGCGTGTGTATGACAGGTTGCGCCGGGCTTCGAGCAGCAGGCGCTGGTGCGCCACCTGCAGTGCGGTCTGGCTGGCCAGGGCGCGGCACAGCTGATTGAGCTGCAGGCTGCTGATGCCCAGGCGTGCCGCATAGGTTTCCACGGCCAGGTGCTCGCGGTAGTGCGCTTCGACCAGGCGCAGATAGCGGCCAAGCAATTGTTGGTCGCGCTCGCCGCGGGTGCGCGGGGCGCGGTCGTGCTGCTGGCGGCTGATCCACACCATCAGCGCGGTGACCAGTGCCTGCAGCAACGCCGCCCGTGCCGGGGCGTTGCCCTGATATTCCTGTTGCAACGTGTCGATCAGCGTGTGCAGGCGCATGCGGTCCTGGCCCAGCGGGTAGCAGCCGGGCGCGGCCAGTACGCTCAATGGCGCGCCCAGGCGTTGCTCGAGGTCGGCCACCAGCGCCGTGCCGAAGGTCAGCACATGGCCCTGGATATCGGCACTGAAACGAAAGCCATGCACGGTCAGCGGCGGCACCACCTGGATCGCCGCCTGGCGGATCACGCTGCGCGCGCCCTCGATCTCCACCTGCGCCTCGCCGCGCTGCACGTACAGCAGCTGGAACAGCTCGGCATGGCGGTGCGCCTTGATCTCCCAGTGGTGCAGGCGGCTGCGTGCCGGGATCGACTCGCAGTGCAGCAGGTCGGTGTCGGGCCAGGCGTGGTTTTCGCCGTAGAGCTGGAACAGCGGAATGCCGGAGAGGGGGCTGGGCATGGGGATGGCCTTGTCCGTTAATCGAACGTTTTTTGTAAAAGTGCATTTTTTACAGTGGATAGCACACTTTTTCGGACTGAATCGCTCGTAAAAATGCAGGGGAGAACCGTAACAGCACAAAGAGACAACAACAATGAAGACTCAGGTTGCAATCATCGGCGCAGGTCCGTCCGGCCTGCTGCTGGGCCAGTTGCTGCACAAGGCCGGCATCGACACGCTGATCGTCGAGCGCCAGACCCCCGACTACGTACTTGGGCGCATTCGCGCCGGGGTGCTCGAACAGGGCACCGTCGATCTGCTGCGCGAGGCCGGGGTTGGCGAGCGCATGGACCGCGAAGGGCTGGTCCACGAAGGCGTCGAGTTGCTGGTCGGTGGCCGCCGCCAGCGCCTGGACCTCAAGGCGCTGACCGGTGGCAAGACGGTGATGGTCTACGGCCAGACCGAGGTCACCCGCGACTTGATGCAGGCCCGTGAGCAGAGCGGGGCACCGATCATCTATTCAGCCAGCAAGGTGCAGCCCCATGATATCGACGGCGCCCAGCCATACCTGACGTTCGAGAAGGATGGCCAGTTGCACCGCGTCGACTGCGATTACATCGCCGGCTGCGACGGCTTCCACGGGGTTGCCCGGCAAAGCATTCCCGACGGTGTGCTCAAGGCCTACGAGCGGGTCTACCCGTTCGGCTGGTTGGGGCTGCTGGCCGATACGCCGCCGGTGAACCACGAACTGATCTACGCCCACCACGAGCGCGGTTTCGTGCTGTGCAGCCAGCGTTCGCAGACCCGCAGCCGCTACTACCTGCAGGTGCCGCTGCAGGAGCGGGTGGAGGACTGGCCGGATGCGCGTTTCTGGGGTGAGCTCAAGGCTCGGCTGCCCGAGGAGGTGGGCGAACGGCTGGTCACCGGCCCGGCCCTGGAAAAGAGCATCGCGCCGCTGCGCAGCCTGGTGGTCGAGCCCATGCAGCATGGTCGGTTGTTCCTGGTCGGTGATGCCGCGCACATCGTCCCGCCCACGGGAGCCAAAGGTCTCAATCTCGCGGCCTCGGACGTGAACTACCTGTACCGGATCCTGCTCAAGGTGTACCGCGAAGGCCGTACCGACCTGCTGGCTCAGTACTCACCCATGGCCTTGCGCAGGGTGTGGAAGGGCGAACGCTTCAGCTGGTTCATGACCCAGTTGCTGCATGATTTTGGTGAACATCACGATGACTGGGACCGCAAGATGCAGGAGGCTGATCGCGAGTACTTCCTCAGTTCGCAGGCGGGGTTGGTGAATATTGCCGAGAACTATGTGGGGTTGCCGTTCGAGGTGGTGGAGTAACGGGCCGGATCAGTGGGCGCAACGTTCTTTGTAGGAGTGGCCTTGTGTCGCGAAAGGGTCGCGCAGCGGCCCCAGGATTTCAGCGTGAAAGCAGACATCGCCGGGGGCTGCTCTGCAGCCCTTTCGCGACACAAGGCCGCTCCTACAGTGAACGTGTAAGTTTATTGGGCGATTGGGCTCTCGAACCAATCAACGCGCCAGCAGCGCCTCCATTTCTCCATACCCGCGCTGGCGCGCATGCTCCAGCGCCGTCACCCCGTCCTTGTCGGCAATTGCCGGGTCGGCCCCGGCCGCCAGCAGCCGGCGCACGATCTCCACATGGCGCGGCCCGCCATCGCCGAGGATCACCGCCTCCAGCAGCGCGGTCCAGTGCAGGCGGTTGAGGTGGTTCACATCGACCCCGGCATCGATCAGCAACTGCACGGTCTGCACATGCCCGCGCTCGGCCGCCGGGATCAGTGCGGTACCGCCATAGCGATTAGTACTGCTCAGGTCGGCGCCATGGGCGAGGGTAAGGCGCAGTATCTCGTCGAGCCCACGGGCACCGGCGTACAGGTAAGGGCTGTCGTGGATGTTGTCCTTGGCGTTGACGTCGGCACCCGCTTCGATCAGTACCTGCGCAGCGGCGACCTGGTTGGCGTGGGTGGCCACCAGCAGCGCGGTCTGGCCTTGCTTGTCACGGGCGTCGAGGGTGGCGCCCTGGGCGAGCGCCTGGCGGATGGCGGGCAGGTCGCCGAGGCGGGCGGCATCGAACAGGCGGTTATTCATGGACAGGCTCTCGGCGTGGGCAGCAAGGCTGGTGAGCAGGGCCAGCAGCAGGGTGGCAATCGACAGGCGCATGGTCCGGGGTTCCTGGCAGGGCGAGCGTTCATCCTAGGTAACTGCGCGCGGCGCCAGAAGTGAATTTTCTGGATGCCAGGCAGTGGTTTTGCGCATGGTTGCCGGGCGTGGAGGGGCGTGATAGAAGTCAGCCTTGTCATTCAGAAGTCGAATACCAAGATGTCCATCAGCGTTAAATCGAATAGAGCCCTGTTCGACCTCGACCTGCTGCGCGCCATTGTCGTGGTGGCCGATTGCGGCAGTTTCACCACGGCGGCGGCACGCCTGCATTCCACCCAATCGACCATCAGCCAGAAGGTCCGCCGCCTCGAGGAGATGGTCGGCCACCGCCTGCTGGTGCGCGGTAACCGCGACGTGCTGCCTACCGACGCCGGCCAGACCCTGCTGGGTTACGCCCGGCACATGTTGGCGCTTAACGACCAGATGCTCGAAGCCTTGGCCGGGGCCATGGTAGGCATGACCGTGCGCCTGGGCGTGCCGGAGGACTTCGTTGGCGGGCGCACCACCAATGCGCTGTCGGCCTTCAGCCGGCGCCAGCCGCAGGTCAAGCTGGAAGTCACCAGCGGGCTGTGCCGCGACCTCAGCCAGGCCTACGACAACGGCGAGCTCGACCTGGTGCTGCTCAAGCAGCGGCGCAACAGCCGCGAAGGGGTGGCCTGCTGGCCCGAGCGCCTGCAATGGATCGACAGCGCGCGAATGCCAGCCTTCGAACTCGACCCGGTGCCGCTGGTGACCTTCCCGCCAAGGGGCCTGTACCGCGACGACATGATCAGCGCCATCGAGGGCATGGGCCGGCGCTGGCGCATCAGTTTCACCAGCTCCAGCCTCAGCGGCATCCAGGCGGCGGTGGCAGACGGCATGGGCATCAGCCTGCTGCCTCCGCGGGCGGCGACCCGCGAGCACCGGGTGCTGGGGGGCGAGCAGGGGCTGCCAGAGGTGGACAGTTACGAGATCGTGATCGTGCACCGGCCCACGGCCGATGTGATGGTCAAGGCGTTGGCCGAGGTGCTCACCGAGCTGCTGGCGGTGCAGGCGATCTGAAGGGGATGTTCAGCTGTTCCACTGCGGTGCGAAATCCGGGCTGACCAGGCGCCGGTCCTTCGCCAGCGCGGCGATCCGTGCGCGGTCCTCATCATCCAGGCGCAGGTCCAGCGCCGCCAGGTTGGCCAGTTGGTTCTCACGGCTGCTGGCTTTCGGGATCACTGCCACGGAGGATTGCTCCAGCAACCAGGCCAAGGCCACTTGGCTGGGCAGCACGCCGTGTTTGTCGGCGATGGTGCGGATGGCCGGTTGTTCGGCAGCCTGGCCGCGTGCCAGTGGGGTGTAGGCGGTGAAGGCCAGGCCATGCTGGCGAGCGAAGTCGAGCAGCGGCGTCTGGTCGAGCAGCACGTGGTACTCGACCTGGATCGCTGACAGCGGGGCGCCCAGTTGTTCGATCACCTGGCGCAGCAGCCCGAGCGGGAAGTTGGCCACGCCGATGCAGCGCGCCTTGCCTTCATCGCGCAGGGCCACCAGGGTTTCGATGCTGCGCGCCAGGTCCCAATCCTTGCCCGGCCAGTGGATATGGAACAGATCGACCTGTTCGGTGCCCAGGGCGCGCAGGCTGTCTTCCAGGGACTGGCGCATGGCCTGGGGGGCGAGGCGGTCCCACCAGACCTTGGTGGTCAGGTGAATGGCTTCGCGCGGCACGCTGCTGTCACGCAGGGCCTGGCCGACTGCGGCTTCGTTGTTGTAGGCGGTGGCAGTGTCGATATGCCGGTAGCCCAGCTCCAGCGCCTGGTGCACGGCGCGGGTGCAGTCGGCGCCGGTCATTGGCCAGGTGCCCAGGCCGATGGCAGGCATGTCGAGGCCGTGGCGGGTGGTGAGCCTGTGCATGGAGGTACTCCTTGTACGGATGGAAAGGTGGATGGACATGATCGGCCATCGGCAAATGGCTGGCAGTGGGCGCAGGGGGAAAGTGGTCGATCAGCGAACGAAATGTACCGGACAGTACAGATGCCTCGGCCCAGGCAATGTTCATCGCCGTGGATCTCTTCTAGAATCCGCGGATGCCCGGGCGCAAGGCCGGGGCCACCGCCCGAGAGCCCCATGAGTTCCAGTACGCCGCTGTCCGGAGTCAACCAGCCGCTGCGCGGTATCACCTTGGTGGTGGTGGCGACCTTCCTGTTCGCTGGCCACGACGCGTTGTCGAAATTCCTCGGTGGCATCTACCCGATCATCATGGTGGTGTGGGCCCGATACCTGGTGCACACCTTGCTGATGGCCGGTATCTTCCTGCCCAAGGCCGGTATGGCGGTGCTGCGTACCCGGCGCCCGTTGTTGCAAACCCTGCGCGCCTTGAGCCTGCTCAGCACCAGCCTGTTGTTCACTGCCGGCCTGCAGTATTTGCCGTTGGCCGAGGCGTCGTCGGTCAACTTCCTGGCCCCGGTGCTGGTTACCGCTTTGTCGGTGCCGCTGCTCAAGGAGCGGGTCACGGCGGGGCAGTGGGCGGCGGTGGTGATGGGGTTTGTCGGGGTGCTGGTGGTGGTGCATCCCGGCGGGGCGATGTTTACCCCGGCGATCCTGTTTCCGCTGGGGTCGGCGCTGGGGTTCTGTTCTTACCAGTTGCTGACGCGGGTGCTGGCGGCCCATGACAGCCCGACCACCAGCAACTTCTATGCGGGGTTGTGCAATACCTTGGTGCTGAGTGCGATGGTGCCGTTTTTCTGGCAGGTGCCGGAGTGGACGCATGCGTTGTTGATGCTGGCGCTGGGGGGGTGTGGGATGACGGCGCATCTGCTGCTGACGCAGGCGTTCAGGTATGCGGCGCCGGCTCTGTTGGCGCCCTTCAGTTATTGCCAGATTGTGTTTGCGGGGTTGTTGGGGTTGGTGATTTTTGGGCAGGTGCCGGATGGTATGAGTTTGGTTGGGATTTCGGTGATTTGTTTGAGTGGGTTGGGGGCGGCTTGGATGCAGCGGCGCAAGTAGGGGGTTGAGTTTGGAGGTTGTTGCAGTTATTGCTTAACGGTTTCAAGTTTCAAGTTTCAAGTTTCAAGTTTCAAGTTTCAAGTTTCAAGTTTCAAGTTTCTTGGATCTTGGGTCTTGTTGTGTGTTGGTTTTGATAGTTGTATGCGCATTCATTTGTGATGTCGACGCGTAGTCACCTTTCCGCCCTTACGGCGGCCTACTTTGGTCTTGGCCAAAGTAGGCAAAGCCGCTCGCTCCCATCATACGGCCCCTACGCTGCGCTTCGGGGTCCCTTCGCTCCGGCGTCCTCCGGGCCCGCGCGGCCTCCGACTTGCTGCGCAAGTCTACATCTC